>JAQBOU010000077.1 GCA_028287865.1 Mucilaginibacter sp.
TTTGGGGCGCAAAGTTTAAGCCGGTTTTTGACCGGGCAGAAGACGGGCGTATAATTTTGGATTTGAGTAAGATAAGTGAACATGAGCTTTATGAGTTTAAAGAATTAGCGAATTAAAAGGCGAAAGCATAAGATTGCGAAACCGGCAGTAATATTAAAAGACAGTTTTAATTTTAGTAACATGTCGGTTAAAGCATGGATAACGTATTAATATAATTTCGCCTTGCTTATACACGCTTGCGTTCGTTATATAATCTTTCCCACAGTTTGTTTTATTCTAATTCTTCATCCGTCTCCCATGATTTCAAAGATAAAGAGGTAAATAAAGATGCTTCTTCATGTTCAGCCTCATAAGCAATCATTTCTTTTACCTCTTCTTTTACTTCAGCCGGCATTGTTTTATATAAGGTCATAAAAGCTAATGCCTCATTTGTATGTTTAGCTGCTGATGTTGCCATAATATCTCTTATTTAAAACTAAGTTAGCTTAATTTGCTCATTATTAAAAATAACCCGAAACATTATTGATACCTACTTCAGCAACGAATTCTTTTCCTTAGCAATCGTATTAAAAACGAGTTTATCCAGTAATCCCGGTAAAAATTTTCCTAAGGCTACAGTTAATTTTCCCTGGCTTGTCATAATCAACGTACGTGCGCGGTTTTCAACACCATCAGCAATAATTTTGGCCACCTCGTCTGATGTCATCATTTTTTCTTCATGCAAGGTGCTTTCTCCCTGCTCGGTTCCGTTTTTATCCAAAGCGGTATTGCGGATATTTGATGCGGTAAAACCAGGACAGGCAGTTAATATATGAATCCCGGTTTTTAAATTCTCCACCCGTAAAGCATCTAAAAAACCATTCATTGCAAATTTGGATGCTGAATATCCTGTTCGTCCAGGGAGGCCCTTATAACCCGCTATGGATGAAACTCCAACAATGGTTCCCTGGGTTTTTAAAATTTCGGGCAGGGCATATTTAGTGCAATATACAGTGCCCCAAAAATTCACATCCATTACTGTTTTTAAAACTTTCAGATCGGCGTCTTTAAACAGTGCCCGCATGGATATACCTGCATTATTGATCAGGATATCAATTTTTCCAAAGGTTGTAAGCGCTTGTTTTATTAAATGTTCGCAATCTTCTTCAAGGGTAACGTCGCACTGCACGGCTACCGCCTTGATGCCGTACTGCTGCTCAAGCCCCTGTGCTATTTCACAAAGGGTAACAAACTGGCGGGCAGCCAATATGAGATGAGCGCCACGTTTGGCAAATTCTGTTGCAAGTGATTTACCGATGCCTGATGATGCCCCGGTGATGATTACAATTTTATCATTTAACTTCATACGATGAAGGGAATAGCTGAGGGATGCCCTGTACATTTAATTCAGGCAGCCTTAATAAATATTTCACGGCGAATATAAACATAGCGCCATAAAAATACTTTATATATTCCCAGCTAATTTTAGGCAATTGCCTGCTCTCGTAGTTAATGATATATGTTTTTGGAAAATAGTAGTTTTTAAAACCTGCAAGCCTTACGCGATAGGAAAAATCAATATCATGACCAAACATAAAAAAGCGTTCGTCAAACAAACCAGTCTCAGTTAAAACTGATCTGCGCAACAGCATAAATGCGCCATTTAAAATATCCACTTCAGCTACCTGGAATTCTTCCACCCAATCCTTACGGTTACGGTTGTATAAACGTGTTTTTGATAAGTATTTGGCAAAGCCGATCAATTTAAAAAATGCCGCCCAGGTAGCAGTTAAACCATGAATTGATTCGGGTAAAAAGCGGCCTTCCGGCGAAAGCATCCGTACGCCGAGTGCGCCTGTATCTGTATGGTCGTCGGCAAAAGCAATCATTTTCTCTAAGGAGTCTTTGCCGCTTATTGTATCCGGACTGACCAATAAAACATACTCACCTGTACTCAATTGTAAAGCCTGGTTGTTGGCTTTTGCAATACCGTGGTCCGTTTCATTGGCTATTATCCGCGTTTGCGGAAACTCATTTCCGACCATTTCCAATGATCTGTCTATAGATCCGTTGTCCACTACAAACAACTCATAATCAATGTTTTTGCAAGCGTTGACTATGGAATTTAGCGCTTGCCTCAGCAAGGCGCACGCATCGCGGTTAACAACAATTACAGATAGCTTCATATTTACTTCGATAATGAATTTACATACGGAACACGTGTAGCGATGGACCTTCCTAAGGTGATCTCATCTACGTACTCCAATTCACCACCAAAAGCTATGCCACGGGCAATGGTTGAGATAGTTATGTTGAAAGATTTTAATCGTTTATCTAAATAAAATAAGGTGGTATCACCTTCCATGGTAGCGCTGAGAGCGAAAATAACTTCTTTGGTTTCATTTGCCTTTAAGCGTTCCACCAACGAGTCAACTTCAAGATCGGTAGGACCAATGCCATCCATTGGGGAAATTAGTCCTCCTAAAACGTGGTATACCCCATTGTACTGACCTGTGTTTTCAATGGCCATCACATCACGCGTGTCTTCCACCACACATATTATGGTATGGTCGCGTTTTGGCGAAGCACAGATCTGGCAAACCGGATGATCTGAAATATTTAAACAAACCCGGCAAAACTGTATTTCATTACGCAATTTGCTGATGGTGGCACTAAACCTTTCTACATCGGGCTTATCCTGGTTCAGCAGGTGCAGCACCAGGCGCAAAGCAGTTTTTTGCCCAACACCGGGCAGCTTTGCAAATTCGGCAACAGCGTCTTCAAGCAACTTTGATGAAAAGTTCATTTTTCAAAGGTAAGGAATAGTCAGGAAGTCCGAAAGTCGGGATTAGTCCGAAAGTTTAACAGGCATTTTTCCGCAGTGTCTAAATACATTTGAGTTAACCAATTAAATTAAAAAAGTTATCTAAATGCCCGGGAGTACTGCCTGGGACGAAATAGTCCATGCAGTAACCCTGGTCAGCCTGTTATTTTTCAGCTTTCATTTTAATATCCTGTTTCAGAAAGGTGACACACAAAAAAACGCCTGTAAAAAAATACTTATTAGCTGTAAATTAGTTGGTTGTATCAACACGAATGAACAAGCTGCGACAACATGAAACAAAAATGGCACCTTTTTGAAGAAATTACTCCACGCGGTAATGCCATCCAACCATTTGGCCGATCGGCACAAATCCTGCCTTTGTCCCGATAGTACTATACGCCTGAAAATTTATCCTCCAAACAATCCCATTCGATCCAAAATCAGCTTCTTAACTGATATTCAGTTCTTTTATCTGCGTTTTGTATGCTGCCGGCAGCAGTGCGTTTTTCAAGAAGGTTTCTATTTTTATGATCCTGCAAAGCTTGTAGATTTGAAGAAAAGGATTTATCCACCGAACGCTTCCTATTGATAGCAATTTACTCACGGCTTCGGGTGCAAGCATTAACTGTACCTGTTTTAAAATTACATACCTTACCAGGCCCAGGTGTTTTTTATATTGCTTGTAAAGATCAACTGTAAACCTGCTTTTAACCAGGTCTGTTTCAAGATGTTCTTTGCGCATTACCTGCCATTCGTTTAAGTTGGCGGGTAAACCTGCCAATTGCATCCTGACGCCCACCCGGTGAAAAACATCAAAAACCTCCGCCTTTTCAGGTTCCGTCAGTTTTCGCTCCAACAGTTCAAATGAGCGGATAGAATAATCGATCAGCAAAAATAACACATCACGGTAAGCCCAATCCGGTATCTTTGCATCCCGGTTTTTCTCAACACCTTTATGAATAGCGGTAATTTTATCAATAGCCTGATTAGCTGCCCCCTCTTCCGAAAAGATAATTTGCCGGGCGTAAGCTACGGTAGAAAATAATCTTCCCAGCGGATCGGCAGGCAAACGGCCGGTAAAATACAGCCAGTCTACCGCTTTATTAAGAGCAAACTCAGCTGCTGCACCTGCAAATATGAACAGCGCCGTATCGGCATTGCCCCATATCTTTCTTACTATTGAATTTTTATTTACAAACCAGGTTTCCATTTACCAATGTTGATCCCCTAACGGGATTGTTTTATAATAGCACAATTAAGGTCATACTAAACTTTATTCGCATATTTAAAAGTTTGATGCTGCCGCTAATATGCTCCAGGTACAATTACAAGCTGGATGCCAAAAGTAGAGCGGCAGAAAATAACCCCAAAAACGCATTCTAGCTATTGAAAGTACTTTGCAGTGCAAAGTAAGTGCTAATTAGTGGGCTTTGCAAGGGGATAATCTTTACCGGATCTATTTTGACGACCTAACGCGCTGTCAATCTGCCAAGTATGAATGTGCAAAAAAAGCCGCTTTTTTTTGCTATCTTTGCAAAACTCAGGCTTGTTTGACACTCAATCGGGCTCTCCGCCCGGACCATTGTGGTTAAGGTGCGGGCAATCTAATTTAATACGAATATTATGGCGAAATCACAGGCAACCTTCATGAAGAAGCAACTCGAAAAAAACAGGCAAAAAAAGAAAGAAGATAAAGAGCAACGCAAACTCGACCGTCAGCAAAATGCTTCAGGCAGCGACCTTGACAGCATGATGGCTTATGTGAATGAATTTGGCGAGATCGTATCTACACCTCCTGAAAAAAAGTGATAATTTGTAAGATTTGACAACTTTTGAAAGTTGTCAAATCTAATTCACTTGATAAGTTTTCACGAAATTTGCCCTGCAATTTTCGTCCACGCTAAATTCCCATGTTTTACGGCCGCCACAGCCGGCAGGGCAATCGCCAAAGCCAATACTAAAGTTTATTGTTCTTTTAGTGCCGTTTAATGTGTAGGTCATATCATTCCCGTCGCCAACGGTACCGTCTCCTTCTGCATTTTGGATAAATGGAAACTGGTTAAAATAGGGGGTTAGGCCCTGTATATTATACCAGTTGTTGCTTTTTATATCCAGGTAAGGTAAAATAGCGCTTGGCGGCGACGAATCGTTATAGGCAAAGCCGTATTTAGCAAGTAAGCCATCAAACGCCTGGTTACCTGTTGGTTTTTGGTTGATAAAATTTTGTATTTCCGGGGCATTCAAATTCACCTTCAGTATGATGCTGTTTAGTACATAATGTTTAAAGGTATGTATTTGAATGATATTAAAAATAGAATCGGTTTGCGCCGTTTGCAGCGCATGCACACTTTCAATAGCTGATAAAACCCTGTCCAGCTCCAGTTGGCTAAACTCAGGCTGATTGCTGCTCAGCACCTGGTTGCCGCTTAATATCCGGCGGTAAACTATTTCTTTAGCGTCGTTTAAATAATTAGCGTTGATAAAACTACTAACCGGGCAACCATCAATAGCCTTTAAGCTATCGGATTTTTTGCATGCGTTTGATAATATTGCAACTACCAACAGGACAAGTATCAAATTTTTCATAGTGTTAAAAATAAGTGCCTGAATAGAATACGGATATTTATTATAAACGCTACAGAGTAAACTGTTTTCACTTATTTATAGCCCTGCCTGCCAGAATATTATTATAGCTTTGTTATTTAATTGCCTTGCTTTTTAATAATGAAATCTATAAAAAAATATTTCTTTGGCTTAGCATTGTGCCTGGCGATCTTTTCAGCTACGGTACTTTCTTTTGCCTTTTCTGCTAAAACAACAAACAAAGCAGCTCTCACACAAAAATGCCTTATTGTATCTGATATCCACTTCGACCCGATGTATGGTTCAACAGACACATCGCTGAACAGAAAATTAACAGCATCTCCTGTTGAAGAATGGAAAAAGTATTTTGAGGGCTCGCCCGCACAGATGGCCCTGGATGCAAGCTTGTTAGGCAAAGATGCAAACTATGCTGTTTTACAATCGGCTATTGCAAACATGAAGAAAAGGCTTCCGCATCCTGCTTTTATCATTATTGCGGGCGACTTTATATGGCATAATGCAACCATCGGGGATTCGACATTAAAAAAGAAGTCCGTCCAGTTTATTGCCCGCATGTTTAAAGAAAGCTTTCCGGGGGTGCCTGTTATTCCGGCACTGGGCAACAATGATACTTATGGCAACAATTATACAATGCAAGATCCCCGGTTTTTAAAGGATTTTGCAGCGGCATGGCAGCCGAATTTGCCAAAACGTTCGGCTGATTCATTAAGGGTAAATGGTTATTATACCTGCCAAACCGGTAATTTAAAGCTCGTTGTAATTAATAGCTCATTGGTCAGTTTTAAAAACAATTATCCGCAGGCGGCAAATATGCTTGCCTGGCTGAAAGGAAATTTAGCCGCTGCGCAAGGTGAAAATGTATGGATCGTTTCACATATCCCGCCAGGAACAAACGGATACGACAATTCAAATTTCTGGAAACCGCAATACACCGGTGCGTTTGTAACCAGCGTAGTAAAATATGCACCGCAGGTAAAGTTTATGATTGCGAGCCACACGCATTTTAATGAATTTAAAGTGGTATATAATGTTTCCGGCGATGCCGTTTCCTATATGCGGATCGTGCCCTCGATCTGTTCCAATCATGGAAACAATCCCTCGTTTGAGATAGCTGAGTATGATTATAAAACCGGCAAAGTGATAAACGAAACAAATCATTACCTCAATTTAGCAGCTATCCCGAAAGGCAAAGGTGCCATCGATGTAATTTGGACAGATAAGCTCGACGTAACATCATCCCTTAAATTGAAGGAAATTAATGCTGCTAACTTTTCCAGTGTAATAAGCAATATCAAAAACCACAACACGGACGAAACGTTTAAAGGTTATGTTAACTTTTATAATGTTGGAACGCCGATAGATAGTTCAAAAACTATTAATCATAGTAATTATTTAAATTATCTGAAGGCGGATTCGTTGAAAGAAAATAATAGCAATTAAATTTCATACCATGTGGCAGGAAACAGATGACAAACTATACAAAACCTTTGAATTCAAAGATTTTTCGGAGGCATTTGCGTTTATGACAAGGGTGGCGTTGCTGGCCGAGAAAATGAACCATCACCCCACCTGGAAAAATAGCTGGAATAAGGTAGAGATCTGGCTCTACACCCATGATGCCGGAAATACAGTTACAGAGAAGGATAAAAAATTAGCCGAACGAATTGATCAGCTTTTTAAATAAGGTACTGGTTTTTTTGCAATAAATAATTTATGTTGGATCACAGCACTACATCATAGCACAATCCACATCTGCCTAAATTTTCCACAATTCAGCTAAACATCGTTCAATGCATTAACTTTACCAGCCTGTAAAGAGAAAACCGTTTGGCAAAAGATAATACGAAAGAAACACCCTTAATGCAGCAGTACAACCAAATAAAGGTAAAGTACCCCGGTGCATTGCTGCTGTTTCGTGTAGGTGATTTTTATGAAACATTTGGCGAGGATGCTATTAAAGCAGCCGGCATATTGGGCATAGTGCTTACCCGGCGTGCCAATGGGGCTGCCACACACATTGAGCTCGCGGGCTTTCCGCATCATTCACTGGATATTTATTTGCCCAAGCTGGTTCGTGCCGGTCAGCGGGTGGCCATCTGCGATCAGCTGGAAGATCCTAAAACAACTAAAACCATTGTTAAGCGGGGCGTTACCGAATTGGTTACGCCCGGAGTTGCTATTAATGATAATATACTGCATCAAAAGAGCAATAACTACCTTGCTTCGCTATATTTTGAAAAGAATAGCCTGGGTATTGCCCTGATCGATATCTCAACCGGCGAATTTTTAACAGCACAGGGCAGCATCGAATACATTGATAAGTTGCTGCAAAGTTATTCGCCCAGCGAGATCATTTACCCAAAAAGCCGGCAGCATGATTTTAAAAATAACTTCGGCGACCGCTTTTACACCTATACGCTGGACGAATGGCCTTACAGCGGTGATTATGCTACCGAAGTACTGCTGAAACATTTCGGTGTGAAATCATTGAAAGGGTTTGGTATTGATAAGCTGAGCCTTGGGATTGTGGCAGCAGGTGTAGCTTTGCATTACCTTAATGAAACAGAACACCGCAACCTGCAGCATATCTCGGCCATCAGTAGGATTGAGGAAGACCGTTACCTGTGGCTTGATCGTTACAGCGTACGGAACCTGGAGTTGGTAGGCTC
>JAQBOU010000097.1 GCA_028287865.1 Mucilaginibacter sp.
TTTTTAGGTAGATGAATTGTTAGTCAGGAAATTGTAAAATGACTCAAGTGGAATAAAATTTTGTATTAACTTTTGGTTAAAATGTATTTATATTCAGTTACTTATGTAGATTATATAAACATATAATTTAGGTTTAAGTTTAAAAATCAAGGCGTACGTATTTGTCCGTTTCCTTTAACGATCCATTTATAACTGGTCAATTCTTCCAGTCCCATCGGACCACGGGCGTGCAATTTTTGCGTGCTTATTCCAATTTCTGCACCCAGTCCAAACTGCGCACCATCAGTAAAAGCGGTGGAGGCGTTCACATAAACGGCGGCTGCATCAACCTGGTTTAAGAAGGCTTCGATGTTTTCACTATTCTCAGATATAATGGCCTCACTGTGTTTCGAGCTATAGGCAGCGATATGATCCAGCGCTTCTTCAAAGCTCTCCACAACTTTAATTGCCATTTTTAATGATAGAAATTCCGTTCCAAAATGTTCAGGTTTGGCATGGCTTAAGAGTCCATCGGGATAATGCCCTTTAAGGATCATAAACGCAGTTTTGTCCGCATAGATCACTACCTTTTTTTCAGCCAATGGTTTTATCATGGCGGGCAAATCACGCAGTCTTGTATAATGCACAATCAAACAATCCAATGCATTACACACGCTTACCCGGCGGGTTTTTGCGTTGAAGATTATGGAGCTGCCTTTTTCCAGGTCGGCAAATTCGTCAAAATAAGTATGGACAATCCCTGCGCCTGTTTCAATTACCGGTACTTTGCTGTTAAAACGAACATGATCTATCAAACCCTGGCTTCCCCGCGGGATTAAAACATCCACATAACCTATGGCATTTAACAACGCGTCGGTGGCTTCACGTTCTGCGGGAAGCAGTATGGCCACGTTTATATCTATTTGGTACTTTAATAAAACCCCATGAATGATGGAAATAATAGCCCGGTTGGAAAAATCCGCATCGCTGCCACCTTTCAAAATGCAAATATTCCCGGTTTTAAAACAAAGGGAAAATACATCAAAGGTAACATTTGGCCGGGCTTCATAAATTACGCCAACCACTCCAAGCGGCACCCGTACTTTGGAAATATGTAAGCCATTGGGCATTATTTTTTGTGAAAGAACATCGCCAAGAGGGCTTTCCAGGTTTGCCACGTTGTTTATTTCGGCGGCAATATCTTCAATGCGGGCGGCGGTTAGTTTTAAGCGGTCGTACTTTGGATCATTCACATCCATTCGCTCCAAATCCTTTTCATTCTCCTGCAATAAATATCCGGTTTGGGCAATAGCCGTTTCAGCAAGGTCTGTTAACACCTCGTTTATAACGGCAGCATCAACACTTTTTCTGCCTGCTATACGCGCGCTTTCAAAATACTTAGTGTAGTTATTTAGCATTCAAGGTAAAGATAATCATAATGTACCAGCGCTTTTTGATTTTTTTGGCCGATCATTCCGGCTGCTTTATCCGAGCCATATTCCGCAATACCCAAGCCGACCGGCTTGTTATTTTCATCGATTAATTTAATGATCTCTCCCTTTTTAAACTCAGCAACTATATTTATTACCCCTACAGGAAGCAGGCTGGATGCTTTGGCAGAGGTAAGTGCTGCCTTTGCACCTTCATTAACCTGCACAATACCCTTGGCGTAGTTACCGGAATGTGCTATCCATTTTTTTTTGCCCGAGGCGTTTTTATTTGGAACGAAATGAGTGTGCTCCGCCTTATTCTCCAGCACATCAAGTAAAATGTTGTCTTTTGTTCCATTGGCAATATGAACGGCAATACCAAGCTGGGCTATTTTTTGCGCCATGGTTGATTTAGTGATCATCCCCCCCCGGCCAAACTGAGAACGGGCCGAGCTTACAAAAGATGCAAAGTCCATGGATTTATCAGTAACTTCTTCAATCACTTTAACACCTTCATTTTCCGGGTTACCATCATATATTCCGTCAACATTGGTCAGCACTATTAGTGCCTGTGCATTCAGCATTGAAGCAATGAGTCCCGCCAGTTCATCATTATCTGTAAACATCAGTTCGGTAACGGATACCACATCATTTTCATTTACCACCGGGATCACATGGTGCTGCAGTAAGATTTTGAGACAGTTCTTCATGTTCAGGTAATGAAGCCTGTCCCTGAAGTCTTCCTTGGTTACCAATACTTGCGAACAAAGGATATTAAATTTTTCGAACCGTTGCGCATAGGTATTAATTAGCTTTACCTGGCCGATTGAAGCAAAGAGCTGTCTTGTTGCAATGGAATCATATTTTTCAGAAATGGTGATCAAACTGCGGCCCGAAGCTACTGCGCCAGAGGATACTAATATCACTTCCTTACCCTGTTGTTTTATCGCAGCAATTTGATCAACCAGGTGATTTATCCGTTTAATGTCGGGCAAACCATCTTTTTGAGTCAAAACGTTTGAACCAATCTTAATAATTATACGCTGATAGTTATAGGCCATTTTGGTAATAAATGGTGCAATATACAGGTAAAAAAATAGTAAATTGTATATTTTAGGAATGATTTTAGCATATAAATATAATTTTAACGGTTTTGTTACTGAAAAATATACTTATTTAACAAAAAAACAATCGAAGCATAATAAAATGCCCATGTTTTAGCCTAAAATTGGGTTAAAATCCATTTTTTAACTGATAAATCCCTTTACATACTCCTTAGTCAGCTCCTCTTTTGGGCTTAGTAAAACTTCTTCTGTCGGACCGAATTCAATGATGCGGCCCATATAAACAAATACGATATAATCAGAAACACGCCGGGCCTGACGCAGGATATGTGTTACCAGCACAATGGAGTATTTTTCTTTTAAGCTGATAAAAAGGTCTTCAATTATCGAGGTAGAAACAGGATCAAGCGCGGAGGTTGACTCATCTCCTAAAATAATCTCCGGACCTACAGCCAATCCCCTGGCCAGGCATAAACGCTGCTGCTGACCTATGGATAAACGTGTTGCCGGTGCATTTAAACGGTCTTTAACCTCGTTCCATAAACCGGTAGCTTTTAATTGTTCTTCTACCAGCTCATCCAGTACCTGTTTTTTACGGATGCCATGAATCCGCGGTCCGTAAGCTACATTATCATAAATAGACATGGGCAGCGGGTAAGGCCGCTGGGAAAGCAATCCCATTTTTTTTCGGATATGGGTTACTTCGGCATCCGGTGCATAAATGTCTTCACCATCAACCAAAACCTTACCTGTTATTTTTACACCGTCGGTATTATCAAGCAGGCGGTTAAAGGATTTTAAAAGCGTTGTTTTACCGCAGCCAGAGGGACCTATAATAGAAGTTACTTTTTTATCAGGGATATTTATGTTGATATCATTTAAAATGTGCTGGTTGCCGATATGCACATTTAAATGCTGTACACTGATATGTGGTGTTTGGGTCATTAAATGTTATGTTTTGAGAATTTCTTTATCAGTATTTCAGCTAATATGGTAATGCCTAATACAATAATGGTGAGGATGAGTGCAGAGGCATAGCCACGGCCCTGTACTTCTTCTACCGGGCTGCTTAATTGAAAAAAGATAGCCAAAGGAAGTGTGGCTGCAGGTTCATGCAGCGAGGTGGGTATATTGTCGCTGAAACCTGCGGTAAATAATACTGATGCAACATCGCCAATTGCCCTGCCGAAAGATAACAATATAGCGGTAAGTATACCGGGCCTTATCTGCCTTAAAACCACTTTGGCCATTTCCCAGCGGGTAGCGCCTAACGAAAGTGCCGCATCCCTTAATTCTAATGGTACGGTACGGATCACCTCATCCAGCGTACGTACAAGGATGGGTATAACCAGTAGCGTAACAGCTATAATGCCACCTAATAATGATGCCCTGATGCCGAAATAAACCATTATCAAAAAGCCAAAAGCGCCATAAACAATAGAAGGGATACCAAATAATACGTCAAATGCCGCCCGTAGCGTGTTGGATAAAAACTTTTTACCATCCATATACATATTGATAAATATGGCAACAGGTATGCTGATAATAAGCCCCAACACTGTTGCACCGCCAGCTACATAAAGCGAGCCGATAATCGCATTCAAAATGCCCCCTTCTTTGCCGATGTAAAAGCCGCCGCCGGGTGTTTTGGTAAGCATATCCCAGGTCATATAGGGCGCACCTTTAATGAATACCGTTCCTACAATCAGGAAAAAGCTGCCACCAACAACCACGGTGGCTATTACCATGAGCGACCGGAAAAATAATTCTTCTAATTTTCGTCTTTTCATCCAATCAGCTTTCTTTCCAAACGGGTTAATATCACCCTTGAAATAATGTTAAACAACAGAATAATTATAAAAAGCAGCAACGCTGCAAACATCAGTGCAGAATCATAAAGTGGAATTGACATCATCTCGCCGTAATTATTAGCTATTAACGCCGGAAGCGGATAACCCGGATCAAAAACGGAATTCGGTACAACCGCGTTATTGCCGCATACCATTAACACAGCTATGGTTTCGCCAAACGCACGTGATATAGCTAAAACTACGGCTGTAACAATTCCGGGAAGCGCTTTACGCAGTGCAACATTTTTTATGGTTTCCCATTGGGTAGCGCCTAACGAAAGTGAGGCATCTTTTAATTCCTTCGGTATTGTTCTGAGTACTTCGCTGATAATGCTTACTATGAGCGGAAAGATCATCACCGCTAAAACAATTCCGCCGGCTAAAACCGAATAACCGGTGGAATAATCAACAAAGTGGGGCGCAATATATTTTTGAATAAGCGGAATGATAAAAAGCACCCCCCAAACGCCAAATATAACCGGCGGTATGCCAGAAAGCAGGTTTACAAAGGGAACCAGAATTCTTTTTATACGGGCATGTGCATATTCCACTATGTATAAAGCGGTAAACAAACACAAGGGCAAGGCTATAACAATAGCTATACCGGTTACCCATAAAGTGCCCATTATAAACGGGTAAAAGCCAAATAACCCTTTGAGTGGTTTCCATACACTTGAAGTGACAAGTTCACCCCATGATGATTTCTGTAATAAAGGGATGGAATGGTAATACAATCCAATCCCTATAACCAATAATAATGAAACTGATGCCAGTGTAAATACCAGCATCAGTTTTGAAAGGATCTTATCTTTTAGTAAACGCATGTGTTAGTAATTGGTTCGCCCCCTCTAAATCTCCCCTGTTGGGGAGACTTTAACTTCATTCTTCCTTAAAGCCTCCTTTCCGGTCCGTAGGACTCCTTTGGAGGGAAGGTTGGGTGGGGCTTTTCAATCCGCCTTCTTCAGCTCCTCCTGGATTTTGGTTTTAGATAGCGGGATATAACCATTTTCGTCAACAAATTTTTGGCCTGCTGTTAATACGTATTTCACAAATTCTACCAGCTCTTTTTTCTTTGGCTTTCCCTTAAATAAAAAGCCAAGATTACGGGCCGGGGGCGAGGGATACTTTCCTTCGCCTATTGCAGTGGTTAATTCATCAATGGTGGCATAGAAATTTTCATTGGCATCGATTTTACCATTGCCATTCACATCAATTGGCAGCGCATGCACACCGGCAACCGGCTTGCGTGTTTTCAGATCATACAAGTATGCCAGATTGTTATAACCGATGGCCGCCGGATCTTTTTTAACTGCCTGCGCTAAACCGGGATCGCCAAAAACACCTACTCCAAGCAGGTCTTCCTGTTTTTTACCAAAATATTTAGCCCAGGTTTCTCCGGCGCCGGCAGCATCTGAGCGGGTGTAAACATGTATGGGTACAGCCGCTTTGCCTGCTACCTGCTTCCAGTTTTTTATACTGCCGGTTACAAAAATGTTCAGGAATTGGTCTTTTTTAACGCCTTTTGCAAGTATTTCTGACGCATCAGGATTCCCGGTATTAAATGTTTGCACCATCGCATCCTTTGTCACATAGATAGTATAAGCGCCTTTTTTTACTTCCGAAGGATCAATATCCCTTGAGGCCAATCCGATATCAACCAAGCCCGATAAGGCATCGGTTATCCCTTTACCGGCACCACCTGCCGAAATATTAAACTTAACATTTGGATGCAGTTTTTTAAACTCATCGGCCCATTTTACGGTGATAGGGTATAAAGCAAAGGCACCTGAGATACTTATTGTCCCTTCAAGGTCATCCGCAGGAATCATATTAGTCTTGTGCCCGACAAATGATGAAGTAATTAATAACACACCTGAAACAGCTATTACTGCTATAAGTGATCTGGGTTTTAATATTTTTTTTATCATCCTGTTTTATTTAAAAAGTCAATTGTAATTGAGCCTCAAAAATGTTGTTTTTAACCTGGGTAACTGCTTCACGGCGGTCGAGGTAATCAATTGCTAACCTTGCCCATGCATTAAAGAAGTAATTAACCCCACCTGTATAATAGTTGGTGCGAACGTTTGCCGTAACCTGGTTAGGGTCATAGGTATCGTATTTTGCGGCAAGCTGTAGTTTTTTGGGGATCACAAAATAGGTGGCCTGGCCATACCAGCCATCTCTTTTAATGATGCCGTCTGTGCCTTTATCATATTCAGCCTGTAAAGCGAGGCCGCCTATTACATACCTGGCATCAAAACCAACCCGGTTACGTTTTTGGTTTTTTGCCGGTGTACCATAATTACCTTGCCCGTTATAAAAATCACCGGATATAGTAAGGTCCCTAACAGGATGAACGCTAAACCGCCCCACTATATCTTTATGGTTATTGTTATCAGTGGTTACATCATACCCTGCACCGTTAAAAATACCCAGGGTATAATCAAACAGGTACCTGCCGTCCACCTTTGCAAAGCTGCCATTTACCTGGATGCCAATGTCACGTCCATTCTGATTGCCAATTACATCTGACGATCTTCCGGAAAGCGCATTAACCACCTGTGAGCGGTCAATAAAGTCAAGTTGACTATCCGCAATCAGGCTTTCGAGCGAGTAGGGGACTTTGAACTGCCCCGCCGTGAACTTTAAATAATCAGCTATTTTATAAGTGGTATAAGCATCCAGCAGCTTAGTAGTTCCGGCAAATTCAGTATATACTTCATAATTCCAGTTGTCATTAATATCCCCTTTTACATCAAGGCGGGCACGGTGAAGGAGGAATGTGTTATTTACACCGGTTTGCTGAAATCCCTCATATTCTGTTTGGATCAAACCGCTTATTTGTAAAGCCCTGCTGCCTATGGTTATACCATGCTGATTTTCCTTTTCTTTATCTTTTTTTGCCTGTTCTTTTACGGCCTGGTCTGCGCGGATTGAATCGGCTTCCCGCTCCGTCAAAACGTTCTTTTTAATAAGCAGGTTTAAAAGGTCTTCATTTTGTTGCGCTTTTGAAGTAAAAGCAGCGAAAAGTATAGCCAATACAATGGCCGTTCTGATTATGTAAGGTAATTTCATTTGTTAATTTTATTCGTGAAAAGTTTAATTAATAGCTATATCAGATTGAAGCGGCATCAATAATAACACCTACAACAACCGGGTATTTTGGAATAGCAGAATAAAGTTGAATTAAATTGCAAGTACAGATTCAAGGTTTTCATTTGTTTAATATCTATAATATCTACCGATTTAGTAGTGTAAAAATAGATGTATTATTTTAATTCACAAATGTTTATTTAAAAAAAGTGAAAATTAAAAGAAATATTATTGTTATTTGTTGATAATAAGGTAGTTATTAAATAAAAAAACCGGTAGCTTTTATAGCCACCGGTCATAAAACAATAAAATAACCACAAACTTTATTATATTTCATCTCCCTGTTTGATCTCATCCGAGGCATGCAACAAGATTTTATCATCCGGTTTAAGGTCGCCGAATACTTCTGTCGAGTCCTTGCTTGTCAATCCTTCTTTAATATTAACCAGGTTAGCTTTACCGTTTCTTACAGTGACAACATATTCTTTTTCGGTAGACCTGACAATGGCTGAGTTTGGCACCAGCAAAGATTTTGCTCCCGAAACCATCGGTATTTTCACTTCGGCGTACATGCCGGGTTTCAATTGCCCGCTTTTGTTTGCCACATCAATTTCGATAGCTTCCTGCCGCATGCTGCCCAAAGCATTTGCCGAACGGCTTATTTTGGCAGTATGCGCCTGTCCGGGCATCGCATTAAAAGTAAAGGTGACAGGCTGATTCAGGTCTACCTTATCTACATAATCTTCAGGAATATAAACGGTAAGGCGCATTTTATTTATGTCCTGTATAATCAACATTGGCTGGTCGGTTTCTTTCCCTGGTGCTACCAATGCGCCCGGAGAAACGTTTCTTTGGACTATCATTCCATCAAAAGGAGCGTAGATGCGCAGGTATCCCTGCATTGTTCTTACTGCATCTACATTTGAATGCTCGGATTGTGCCATTGCCAGATCTGCTTTCATTTTAGAATTTGCATTGTCAAGGTCCAGCGGTGATACAGATCCCGGCTCTTTAGCGGCTTCCTTAAGGCGTTCATATTTTTCTTTGCTGGCCTCGGCGTTTTCCTGCGATTGTATATAACGGGAATTGGCCGCCTGCAATTGCGACTCCATTTCAGGCGCTTCCAATGTCATCAGTAACTGACCCTTTTTTACAATAGAGCCGCGGTCAACAAATAATTGCTTTACAAACCCGTTTACCTTTGGGAAAAGGTTTACTTCATTAAAGGGAACTAACTGTCCCGGCAAATTGGCTGAACTTGATAATGCCTTTTCAGAAACAGTACCAAATTCATATTTACCGGTATTTTTCTTCGATTGGCCGGTTAAATCAACCGGTTTCTGATTTCCTGAACAGGCTGCAAACAAGCCGGTTACGGCTAATAACAAATAAGATCTATATTTCATGGTGTTGGATATTTAAATTGGTGGTTTTGGTTGATTCTTCCGGCATTAATGATGGTTCGTCGTAGGTTGTTTTATTTTGTACCCAGGCAAATACCATAGGCAGTATAAACAAGGCAGCAAGCGTTGACGCAAACAGGCCGCCGATAACTGCGCGGCCAAGTGGGGCGGATTGTTCGCCAGCCTCACCCATGCCCGAAGCCATCGGGATCATCCCGGCAATCATTGCCAAGCTTGTCATCAGGATTGGCCGTAAACGGATAGAGGCACTGGTAATTGCAGCTTTGGTGGAATCCCTGAACTCCAGCCGCAATTTTTCAGCGTTGGTTACGATCAGTATAGCATTTGCTACCGATACCCCCGTTGACATGATCATACCCATGTACGACTGCAGGTTGAGTGTGGAACCTGTTATTAATAGGGCGGTTATTGAACCTAATATTACGGCCGGGATAGTTACCAGTACCGTTAACGATACTTTAAAGGATTGATAGTTTGCGGCCAGCAATAAGAATATTACCAGGATTGCAAACGCCAACCCGTTTTGCAGGCTGGTTAGCGTCTCAGTTAAAAGACCTGACATACCGCCAATTTCTGCAATTAAGCCTTTGGGAGGGGCACCTATGGATTGCACCGCATTCTGAACAGCAGTAGTAGCCGAACCAAGATCCTTTTTATAAATATTTGCGCTTACCGTGATAAAACGCCGGGGACCGGTGCGGTCATACTCGCCGGGAGCTGTAGTTATTTTAAAAGTGGCAACATCTGCAAGGGTAGGGCTGCTTTGGCCTTTTAAAAGAGGTATCTCCTTCAGCTCATCCATATTATCCATCACATACTCAGGTACCTGGGCCTGTACCTGGTAGGTATAAGCATTTTTCTCATCCAGCCATAAATTTTTTAGTGTAAACCGGCTGGAGGAGGTACTTGCCGTTACGGAACGTGCAATATCACTTACATTTAATCCTAATTGCGATACTTTTAAACGGTCGAGCGTGATGGCAATTACCGGGTAATCCAAAGGCTGATTTATTTGCACGTCGCGCAGGTAGGGAATTTGTTTCAGTTTCCCTAAAACCTTGTACGCGTAAGTTTTTATCTGCTGCAGATCCTTACCTGCCACCTGAACTTCTATGGGCGTATTGGCGCCCTGGCTCATGATCTTTTCAGTCATGTCGATAGGTTCAAAAGTAATTGACATTTCGGGTAGCTCATGGGCTATGTTTTTTCGCAGCGCATCCTTTAACTCGTCCATATTAACCTTATAATTTTCGTCAAGGTTTACCTGTAAAACGGCCTCGTGTGTGCCGGTATTAAAAACGTACAGGTTGCTGCTTCCAAAACTGCTGGGCACTAAACCAATATAGCCGGATGTGATTTTCACATGGTTATTTACGGTCTGGTCTATAATGTGCAATACCTGTTTAAATTTGTCTTCCGTACGTTCCAATCTTGTGCCCTGGGGTTCTTTTAAGCGGATCTGGAACTGGCCGTTATTGAGTTTTGGCATCATATCTTTACCAATAACAACAAATCCAATACCGGCCAATACAATTACCACAACCAGGTAAGTGAGTACGTACAGTTTTTTACGCGGCATTAAGCGCTTTATAATTTTTATAAACCGCTGTTTAACTTTTTCAAAAAGATCGTTTTCTTCAGGATGCTCTTCTTCCTGCTGCTGGTGCATATTCACCTGACCTTCCTCATAGCTATCCATTGATTCCCCTGCATGGGCATGTACTTTGCCGTGGTGATAAGTTTGATAGCGCTCTGCTTTTATCATCCAGTTGCTTAATATGGGCACCAGGGTTTGAGCAATAATGAAAGAAACGATCATGGTTAAGCCGATTGACATCGACAACGGTAAAAACATCGCCTTTGGCACACCATTCATCATAAAGGATGGAGCAAAAACGGCCAGGATACATAATAATATCAGTAACAGGGGAAACGAAATTTCCTCGCAGGCATCATAAATAGCCAGCCGTTTGGATTTTCCCATTTCCAGGTGCTGGTGGATGTTTTCGATGGTCACCGTTGCCTGATCGACGAGGATGCCAATAGCCAGCGCCAGCCCGCTCAATGTCATAATGTTTATGGTTTGCCCAAATAAGCTAAGCAAAAGTACCCCGATTAATATGGATACCGGAATAGTGATCACCACAATTAAACTGCTGCGCCAGTCGCGCAAAAATAACAATACCATTAACCCGGTTAATATCGCGCCAAGGCCGCCTTCGGTCATTAAGCTTTTTACAGCGTTTACCACAAACACTGATTGGTCAAATTCATAGGAGATTTTTACATCATTTGGCAACAGGCTTTGCATTTCGGGCAGCTTACTTTTTAAATTTTGAACCACTGTCCAAGTTGATGCCGAAGCCGTTTTTACCACCGGAATATAAACAGAACGTTTGCCATTGATGAGTGCATAATCCACTGTAACATCGGCTGCATCGGTAACCCTTGCTATATCCTTCACATAAATCGGCACTCCATTTTTGGTGATCACCGGAATATTGCCAAAGTTTTCGGAGTTTTTAATCAAGGTATTCATAGTGGTTAGATACATGGTATTGCCAACCCTGAGGTTACCTGACGGCGACATCACATTGTATTTTGACAATGCTTCAACCACCTCATCAGGGGTAAGGTTAAAGCTTCTCAATTTATTCGGATCAATACTAAAAACAATTGTTCTGGCATTTGACCCAAACGGCGGCGGGGCAGACAGGCCCGGTATAGTTGAAAACATCGGCCGGATGCGGGTGGCGGCCAGGTCATAAATGTCTTTCAAATTTTCACTTTTACTATCCAAAACCAGTTCTCCCACCGGCAGGGATGAAGCATCGTACCTGATCACCTGCGGAGGTAAAGCACCTGGAGGAAAAAAGCTTTGCGCCCTGTTAACCTGCAGGGCTACCTGGGCCGAAGCTTCGGCCATATTGGTAGTTTCGTAAAACGATATTTTAACGATTGTTAAGCCTTGTATGCTTTTACTGCTGATGTTCTTTACACCATCAACATAAAGGAACTGATTTTGCAGTCCTGTTGCAAAGAAACCTTCCATTTGCTGCGGCGACATGCCGCCGTAGGATTCGATCACATAGATTGTTGGAAGGTTAAGCTTCGGGAAAATATCGATCGGTATATTTATTGCACTGAGCACTGCAAATATTAAAAGGCTCATGGTTATTACTATTACAGTAACAGGCCTTTTCAGTGCGGATGTGACCATTGACATAGTTGATTATTTTAATAAGTTTAAAACAGAATTTACCTGGTTCTCGGTAATGGCTTTCTGGAACAGCGCATTTGAGTAATCATATTTGGCCTGCATGTAATCAGTTTCAGCGCGATACAGAATATTAAGGGCTGCATCCAGCGTAATAATATCTGATAAGCCATTTCTATATAGTGACAGGTTTTGCCGGTAGCTGTCATTTGCAGATTTCAGCTGATTTGGGATTTCTTTTAAGCGGTTTAAAGCAGTCTGCATTTCTACATCTGCCTGGCTGGCACTTACGGAGAGCAGTTGCTCTTGTTCCTGCAGTTTTTTAGATGCATAGTCAGTACTGGCTTTTTGCGTACGCAATTTTAGCTGTCTTCTCCGCAGATCGAACAAGTTATAAGATACGCCAACACCTATCAGGTAATTGCCTCTTTGAAAGCCATAGCCCGTTGAAAGACTATTGTATTGCCCGGCAGCGTCAACGCTCGACCCGCGGCCCCATGCTGCAGCTTCGAGGGATATTTTGGGATTATATAGATTTTTAACCAGGTTTTCGCGTTCCAGGTTATTTTGATAAACAGACCTGTAATAATTGATCAACGGGTGATTGATGGTATCCTGCGGAAATAAATAAGCAGCTGGCTGACCGATCAACGTATTTTCGATGGTTGTATCAGGCACTATTGACTGGTACGGAAAACCGCTCACAGCCGAAAGCTGTAATTGAACCTGCTTCAGCTGGTTATTTACTTCTATATAATTTAGCCTGGCTTTTGACAGCTCGGCCTGTGCAATACTTGTATCAACACCGGCCCGTACGCCGCTTTTGGCAAGTGACATAATCGACCGCAAGATCTCCCCGGTACGCTGAATATTCTGGTATTGTATACCGAGCAGACCCTGTAAGCGGAGAAGTTGTAAATAACCGCTGATGGTGTAAGCTTTCAGATCGTACTTTGACTCTGCATACTGGCTTTGCTGAACCGTTATATCTGAATTGGCAACTTTATTTTGAGCCCTGTATTTACCGAAGTTGTAAACTTCCCAATTGAGTTCGGCAATTCCAAGGTTATCTGATAACGCAGTGGTAACATTGGTATTATGGATACCACCCGAACTGGAAGGGATAATACCGAAGCCAAAATAAGGGCCGGTAGTATTGTTACTTGTACCTAAATCTGCCTGGTAATTTAATGTCAGGTCGGGCAGCCAGTTATTTCGTACTTCGTTTGCTTGCGCACGACGGATAAGTATGGCCGCCGAATCCGTTAATAACGCAGGCGCTTTTTGATCAACGCTGTTAAGTAACTGTCTTAAAGTTATGGCCGACGATTGCATTGCATTCGCCGGTGGCGGCATTAGTATATTGCCGGGGAATGGTTTTGGTGTGTTGGCAGGTAATGATTGCTGTGCATTGGCGGCTATTGCAATCAATAGCAATACGCACAAATACAAGCATCTCTTATAGTTGAACATTTCAATAATGAATTAGATGAATATTATAACAAAATATAAAGGCTATAAAGCCAAATTGTTAAATAATCGCGGAAGGCGATTAACAAAGAAATGTCAGATAAGAAGTGCGCTGTTGATCAGCCAGGTTCCCCTGTCGGGGTGCAAGTTTAATTGTAAGCGGCGCAAAAACCGGGCGCTTATACCAGCCTGTATATTAAAAAGAATAGGGAATAGAATACCCAGGAAAAATGAAAACCGCAAAAATAGCTGGGTGCCAGGCTCTGCAAGCTTTTTTTGAACAGCGCTCATGTTGAACCGGCTGTTTTCTGAATATTCCAGCGTGCGCTTGGTGAACGCTTTTACTAAAATATTTTTGCCCAAAGGAGGGTGGATGCGGCTAAACATGGTAAACCCTAAAAATGGCTTGGCCACTAATAGCATTACAGCAAAACAGAAATATATTTTAGCCGGTTTGAACAGGTGCATGTTTAAAAACAATAATATTATAATACTATTGAAATACAAAGTTCGACAGAAATTGTTAAATAAAACTTCGGTAACATTAATGTTGCAAAGGTGGAATTAACAAGATTTCTTTTAAGTGGGAATCTATTTCAAGAATAAGTATAATTGTAAATAGAAAATGTTACCGTTTTAAGAGCGGGTTATTTTTGTTGGGTGTTCCATTTTTTGAGAAGGAACGCGTGGAACGTTTGGAACGGGTGGAACACTTGATATAAACCTATTTAATTATATATAGTACAGTTATTTATGTTTTTTAGTTAAATAATAAGTTTAACTAAATAGATCGGCGATCTACCAGTTGAACGCCCAATAAATTAGAAAACCAAGTTACCGATTACCAACTATAAAACCTGATATGAAAAATCTAACCCAAAAAATCGCAGTCGTTTTTTTGTTCGCAACTTTCCTTATTCCATTAATCAGCAAAGCACAAAGCAGTCCGGAATTATTTGATGGTAAAACCCTTAAGGGCTGGAAACGCCTGGCCGGAACAGCGGATTATAAGGTGGAAGACGGTGCTATCGTTGGTACAACCGTGCTTAACTCCGGTAATACTTTTCTGGTAACAGATAAAGAATACGGCGACTTTATTTTGGAGATGGATACTAAAATTGAAAGCCCGCTAAGTAATTCAGGAGTTCAAACCCGTAGCCATTATGATCCATCCGGCAATAACGGTAAAGGCAAAGTTTATGGCAGGCAGTTTGAGATCGATCCATCAGTACGCAAATGGTCGGGTGGGATCTATGACGAGGGCAGGCGCGATTGGCTGTATCCGCTTGATCTGAACGCAAAGGCTAAAGATGCGTTTAAGGTGGGTGAATATAACCACATCCGTATAGAATGTATCGGCAACGAAATGAAAACATGGATAAACGGCACCCCGGTTGCTTACATGGTGGATACAGTTGATAGCAAAGGATTTATCGGTTTACAGGTTCATGCAGTAAGCACAACTGAGCAAGCCGGTAAAAAAGTGTATTTCAAAAATCTCCGCATCCAAACAAAAAACCTGGTACCTAAGCCATTTCCGAAAGATGTATTCGTGGTAAATTACACACCTAATACCCTATCTGCCCATGAAAAAGCAAGTGGCTGGAAATTACTGTACGATGGTCATACCTCAACCGGATGGCGCGGGGCAACAATAACTGCGTTTCCGGCTAAAGGCTGGGTGTATAACGAAGGCGCTATGCATGTACTGCCATCGGCCGGGAAAGAAGAGTCAGGCGGCGGCGATATTGTTACTGATGACATGTACAGCGCGTTTGACCTCTCCTTCGAATTTAAATTAACACCGGGAGCCAATACCGGCGTAAAATACTTTGTTACCCTGAGCGAAGTTACCAAAGGATCGGCTATTGGTTTGGAATACCAGGTTTTGGATGATGCGCTGCACCCCGATGCCAAGCTGGGCCGTAATGGCGACCGCACGCTGGCCTCTCTTTACGACCTGATCCCATCCAAAAAACAGGAGCGTTTTACAAGGTCGATAGGAGCATGGAATACCGGCCGGATCGTGGTTTATCCTGATAACCATGTGGAGCATTATTTAAACGGCGTTAAAGTACTAGAGTATGAAAGAGGCTCAAAAGAGTTCCGCGACCTGGTAGCCATTAGTAAATATGTGATCTGGAAAAACTTCGGCGAAGCCAAAGAAGGGCATATTTTATTACAGGACCATGGAAATGAGGCGTATTTCAGGAGTATTAAGATCAGAAAGCTGTAATCCGGTCCTCATGACATCGATTTGAAAAATTCCTCCCAGTGAAGGGGTGCGGTTGACAGTGAAGTAGCAGGGGAGGGGTTTCGCAGCGAATGCCCGCTGAGTAGTTTCCAGAAAATTCCCGCCCGTTCAAGTGTCCACACTTGAATGCAAAAAGTTTAAGCATCCACGCTTAAATTATTAACTATTTCTAAAGAGCGTTCAGATTCGCACCGATATATCAAAATTTGCAATGCATGTTTTTGACGTAAGCGTGGACGCTTACAATTTCAGGTGTCCAAGTGTAGACACTTGAACAGGCGATGGTTGCCGCTAAAATTCCCTCCCAAGGGAGGGGTGCGGTTGACAGTGAAGTAGCAGGGAGGGGTTTCGCCGGCCAATGCCTGCTAATCAATTTCCAAAAGAATAAGCATTAATGAACAGTTCGTAAACCCCTGCCTCCACCTTCCCTCCAAAGGAGTCCTATGGACCAGGGAAGGAATCGCAAGGTCCTTGTTTTTAATCCCGATTCATTCATTCACACTACCTCATTCTTCTTCTGAAAACTATAATACAAATAGAATAACGAAGGAAGTATTAAAAAGCTACCTATAATAAGCCCCCAGCCTAAATCGTCTATAGTTTTTGGCGGGGCATGCAGCGCCATTAATGATAAATTTTGACCGCCCTTTACCATCACCATATAAGGCCAGTGCATATAACCCACCGCTAAAAGGATCATGGTTACCTGGAAACCGGCAAATATCCTGATGATCTTTCTTTTTCCCTTATAGATCAGCACCCAAAGCGTAATCAGCGACAAAGTTGCAGCTATTACCGCTACCAGGCTCACGGGATTGCCAAATATCCAGTGTGCCAGGCGGATATGTTCAATTTCAGCCGCTAAAAATACCGCACCACCAAAAATTACCGCAATAATGTTCATAACCCTGGCTTTTTTAATAAAACGACGGGCGTCATTATCATCTTCAGCCTCGCCGATGAGGTAAATAGCTGCCAGGTAACCGCTTAAGGCTACAGTAAATAGTCCTACGGCAACCGAAAAATAGTTAAGCCAGCTAAAAATATAGCCCGTAACAAACGAGGTAGGGTGCAGGTCTATTTGCCTGGAGATAACGCTCCCGGCAATAATGCCTAAAAACAGCGGGGTAACAAAGCTGGAATAGACAAATACGTGATTATAGATCCGCTGCGTATTTTCGCCTTTTATAGCATCATAGTTTCTGAAAGAGAAAGCGGTACCCCGGGCAGTGATTCCCAGCAGCATAATAAGCAGCGGGATATGCAGGTAAGTACACATTTGGCTGTATATAAACGGAAAGCCAACAAACATGATCACCACGGCTATGATCAGCCACATGTGGTTTGCTTCCCAAATAGGGCCCATTGCCTGATACATGGTTTTTCGGGTGCGTGATTTATTTTTATCCGAGGTAAAAAGCTCGATAATACCCGCGCCAAAATCGGCCCCGCCAAGCAAAAAATATAACACAATGGCTAAAAACAAAAAAGCGATCACAACATATAACATAAGCTTCTATTTAACGTCGTACAATTCAGGAACCATCTTTATTTGCCTGCTTAACAGGAAGATAACAGCAATACTTAAAGTGAAGTAAATAGCCGTAAAAAGATAAAAAGAGTAATGGATACCAGGCATGGGTGTTACCGCGGCGCTCGTCCGCATAATTCCCTGGATGATCCATGGCTGACGGCCAACTTCGGTAACTGTCCATCCGGCCTCTACCGCAATAAAGCCAAATGGAGTTGCTAAAATAAACAGATTCAAAAACCAGTTCTTGTTGAGCCAGCTTCTTTTTTTCCAAAGAGCAATAAAATATATGATGCCCAACAACATCATAGCCGAGCCGATAGCGATCATCAGCTCAAAGGCCAGGTGGGTAACCATAACCGGAGGTTCATCCTGGTCGGGGATGGTATCGAGCCCTTTAACAGGTTCTTTAAAATTATCGTTTACCAAAAAACTTAATAGTCCGGGTATTTCAATGCCGTATTTAACTTTCTTATTTAAGGTATCCGGTATGCCGCCAATAACCAATGGCGAGTAGGACTGCGTATGATAATAAGCTTCCATTGCAGCGAGTTTGGCAGGTTGATTTTTTGCTGCATTTTTAGCAGAGATATCACCGCTAAAGGGTTGTAATATAGCTGCTACCGCTCCAAAAATGATGGCAATTTTAAATGCCTGGGTATGAAACCGGATATTTCTTTGGCGGGCGATCATCAGGGCATGTATTCCGGCTACTGCAAAACCGGTGGCAGAAAATGCAGCCAGCGTCATATGCAACGCTTCTGAGAACCAGGAACCATTAAACATGGCTTTAATGGGATCGATATTGAGATACTGGCCATTTACATAATCAAAACCGGCCGGGTTATTCATCCATGAATTGGCAGATACCACTAAAATTCCCGAAGCGATACCGCTTATACCCACTATAACACCGGTAAACCAGTGAAACCATTTATTAAACCTGTTCCATCCGTAAAGGAAAAACCCGAGCGCAATGGCCTCGATAAAAAAAGCAACCCCTTCCAGCGAAAAAGGCATGCCGAATATCGGCCCCGCGTGTTCCATAAATTTGGGCCACAACAGCCCTAGCTCGAAAGATAAAATTGTGCCAGATACGGCGCCGGTAGCAAAAAATATAGCTACTCCCTTGCTCCATGCCTGCGTAACGTTTTTATAAACAGCATCGCCCGTGCGTATCCATT
Source organism: Mucilaginibacter sp. (assembly GCA_028287865.1). Lineage (GTDB taxonomy): Bacteria > Bacteroidota > Bacteroidia > Sphingobacteriales > Sphingobacteriaceae > Mucilaginibacter. The sequence continues at coordinate 18,497 of JAQBOU010000097.1, forward strand.
TGTAGTGCGATACGGCCATAAACAATGGCATCACCATCCCTATACAGGAGTATATGATGTGAAAGCCTAACGATATGGCCATTTGCGACCTTGCAGCTATAAAGTCATTCATATATTATGTTCGCTCTAAATTGTGTCGCGAAGCCTGCAAACACGCAGCGCGACTTTTATTTGTATAAAAGGTGGATAAGCTTTCTTATCTATTTGCCTCACCTAAATCCTTTCCAAAGGAGAAAACTTTGACCGACAAAGTAGTATTTTAAGCCCTTCTCCAAGGGAGATAGGTTGGGATGAGGCATCCCTCATTGCTTATCCAAACTTATTTAACAGGGTTGGGCGGAGCCGGTTTAATGAGGCAATCCGTCCCTTACTGCTCCGTAAACCCAGGTCCCTGCTATAGCGCTTAAAAGCGTTACGGTAACAACCAGGAAGCCGCTTCCTATTTGTGCAAACAAAGGGCCGGGGCAGGCTCCTGTAAGTGCCCATCCTAAACCAAATATTAATCCGCCATAAACATTTCCCCAGTGGAATTTTTTTGTTGGTATGATGATGTCCTCGCCACTGAACGTTTTAAGCCTGAACCGTTTGATAATTAATATAGCGATCAGACCGACAACTATCGCGCTGCAAATAATACCATACATATGAAAAGCCTGCAGCCTGAACATTTCCTGGATCCTGAACCATGAAATAACTTCCGACTTTACCAGGATAATGCCAAATACCAAACCTGCCAATAAATATTTAAAGTTACGCTTCATAATTTAATAAGGTAAGGTAAAATAAACCAGGTCATTACAAAACCGCCGATCATAAAACAGCAGGTAGCAACTACCGAAGGCCATTGAAGGGACGCTATGCCCATAATAGAATGACCGGAGGTACATCCACCGGCATACCGGGTGCCAAAGCCTACCAAAAAACCGCCTGCCACCATAAAAATAAGTCCTCTTAAAGTAAACAGTTGATGAAAGCTGAAAATATCCTGCGGCAATAAACCGCTGAAATCTTTCAAGCCCTGTTGTTTTAGCAATGCGGTAGTATGTGGATTAATAGCGACAGCATGCTGCCCATTTAAAAATTGCGCGGCAACAAATCCGCCTAAAACAATACCGGCAACAAAAAACAGGTTCCAGCTTTCTTTTTTCCAGTCGTACTTAAAAAATGAAATATTAGCAGGGATACAAAAAGCACAAATATGTCTGAGTGATGAGGATATGCCAAATGATTTATTTCCTGCAAATAACAATGCAGGTACGATTAGGCCCATTAACGGTCCTGCTATATACCATGGCCATGGTTCCTTTAAAAACTCCATATATTATAATGTAAAATATGCATTACAAATATACCCAATACTGAATTTAACTATCCGGCTTTAAAAAATTGCTTGTTAAATAGAATTATTCTAAAGAATTTAAAAATGGTAACTGCATCATATTCAAAAAGGAGGCTCCTATGGAGCCGAAAACGGTGGCGGCTGTTTTCTATAAACAGGGTACTCCTGCGGAGTAAAAAAACGAACCTGTAAATATATAACAGGATTATTCTGTAACATGTCAACTAAAATCCGGACAAGACCGCGTCTATAAATAATGGTTTTAACCTCACCAAAAATGTCAACTAAAATCCGGACAAGACCGTGTGTCAACTTATTTTAGGACGGCACGTGATTATGGCGCACTGGCTCCATAGGGGCCGCCTGTTTGTAGACATGTATTTTAAAGTTTTCCAGGCTCCGTAGGAGCCGCCTAAAAGGTACACGGTATGGAATTTAGCTTGGTTTTAATGTTTGCCTTGAAACTCACGGACTTTTATTCCTGAATTTCAGGAAATATTTCTTTCTATCAAAAATATTACATACTTTCATCCCATCATAACCAATTGTGAGTCAATTCCTGTTTAATTGAAACGTTTTTTCGCCATCGTATTACTAAGTGTTCACCTGTTTAGCATAGGGGGATATGCATTGCTGTTCCAGTATTACATCCATCAATCAGATGTACAAATGGTTAAGCAGATCTTCGATAATAAAATTGATGAAGCAAAATTACTGGAGATAAAAATACCGGTGCACATGCCCACTATTCAAGATTGGACCGAGTATGAAGTGATTGAGGGCCAGATCCAGTTAAAAGATGCCTATTATAACTATGTAAGGCTTAAAATGACCCGCGATACCATGTATTTTGTTTGTATCCCCAATACGGCAAAAACACGTCTCGAAAAAGCAAATATCATTACCGCCAAAGAAATAAGTGATGTTCCGCTAACCAAGAGAGGTCAAAGCCCTGCGTCAAAAAAGGTTAATACGCTTAGCGAATATAATCTGCAGGCTTTTCAGTATAACTATTCTGCATTTGGGAATACTTTACAAACAAAAAATAATAAGTTTCTTTCTACAGAAATAAACAATCCCTACATTTCATCTCCCGGGAAACCACCCAACCACATCGGCTAAAGCTGCTTTTAAACTTTTCTATACGTCCTTATTTTGTAGGGCTGTAAATTAATTTTTATGGAAATGTCATTCATTACCTTGGTTATCAGGTATTATATCGATTTATCTGTACTGATTATCAAAGTTTAAGCAGTTTCCTGCCCTCGCTGAATGTCAGCTTATGTTAGTTCATCTTTAAAGTTGATAACATAGACATCAGCATTTTTCAACTACTTCTATTTACTTTTTAATAAAAGATTATGAATAAATCTTTACACCTGTATTTTGTAAGGTGTTGTTTGATAATATGCTGTTTAACCACTTTTTCAAAGGTCTTGCATGCCCAGACAGACGCCGATGGGCAGATGATCCCAAAAAACTTTTTCTGCGGCGTAGTAATGTACGACCACAGTAGCTGGAATAACTATTGGGAAGGAACTTTTAAACGCAACAACCTTAACATCGGAACATTAACAGCCAATACGTATTCAGTTATGGGTAATTACGGTATCAGTAATAAGCTCGACTTTTTATTTACCGTACCTTATATAACTACCAACGCTTCTGGCGGTACGCTTGCCGGGCAAAAGGGTTTTCAGGACCTCAATATATCCTTAAAGTGGCATCCTTATCAAACCAAAATTGGCAAAGGAGCTTTTGGTTTATATGCTGTTGCAGCAGCTTCAACCCCCACAAGCAATTATGAGCCAAATTTTCTGCCTGTTTCCATCGGCTTACACAGCACTACCGCCTCATTAAGGGTATTAGCTAACTACCAGACAGGCAGATTTTTTGTTGCCGGGGCCGGGCAATATATATACCGCAGTAATATTACTATTGATGCGGATGCCTATTATACTACCCGGGAAATTTACAGCAACAGGGTTTATATGCCTGATGTAACCAACTTTTTATTCAGCACGGGTTACCGCAGCGTCCATTTTAATGCAGAAGCTATTATATCGCAAACAACTACACATGGTGGTTTTGATATCCGCAAAAATGATATGCCTTTCCCAAGCAACGAAATGAATATGACAACGGCGGGTGTACTGTTTAAGTACAGCTTTGACGCTGTTGCGGGTTTGGAGCTTACTGCCGGGGGCAATCGTGTTTTAGATGGCCGCAACGTTGGCCAAAGTACTGATTTCTTCGGAGGGGTGCTGTACCTGTTTGATTTTTCAAAAAACAACAAAAAGTAATTTAGCCATGAAAAAGAATTTATACTATATAACCGGTCTGCTTGGTTTAACCGTTTTAGTTTTTTTAGGGTCGTGTAAAAAATCGGTGATAGATCGAACTGCATTATATCCGGCTCTTGCACCGTCAAATATTGATCTGAATGCAGATACCTGGAAACCGGTATTGATTACAGATGCAAGCATATTTAATGTGCCTGCGCCGGATGCCGTTACTTCACCTGCCTATGTGGCGGATCTGAATGAGATAAAAGCCTATCAAAGCAATTTAACCGACGATCAGAAAGCCATTATTAAATACTGGAGCGCAGGAGCGGTATTACGCTGGAATGAAATTTTACGGGGTCTGGTGGCAAAACACAATTTGCCGCCTTATCAAAATGAAGATGGCACCTATCCGGCACCCAGTTCCACCAACCCTTTTGCATATCCGCAGTTTCCATTTTCTAATCCGCCTTATGCGGCCCGTGCTTACGCTTACGTAAGTGCAGCGCAATATGACGCCCTTATTGCTGCTTATCATTTTAAAAAAATGTATAACCGTGCAGCACCATATAATATTGCCGGCATACAGGCGCTGATCCCAAAGTCGGCATTAGCTTCATATCCGGGTGAAGATGCAGTAGTGGCGGGAGCAACGGTTGAAATTATGAAATTGTTATTTCCTACCGAGATTGCTTATATCCAACAAAAAGCCAGCGAAGAAATGCAATACCGGATGATGGCCGGCGCCAATGTAAGGGGTGAGCTGAATGCCGGACAATCGCTCGGTAGCCAGGTTGCGGACGTTTTTGCCGCCCGAGCCCGTACTGATAATGCCGGAAAAGCGATTGGCACGCAGGCAGTATGGACGCAATTACAGGTTCAAACTGCCGCCCGCGGCGAAACTTACTGGATCAGCCTGGAATCACCGTCGAGGCCGCCAATGTTGCCATTGTTCGGTAAGGTTATTCCGTTTTTGTTTGATACTGCCGCCGTCAAAACGTTAAGGCCCGGCCCGCCAAATTTAACCAACTCAGCGGCATTTAAACAGGAGGTGGCAGAAGTGCTATCCTATAGTAAAAATTATACACGCGAACACCAGGCGCAGGTTGAGTTTTGGGCTGATGGTGCCGGAACCTACACGCCTCCCGGACATTGGAATGCCATTGCTGCCACCGAGTTTGTACAACAAAATTACAGCGAGGTGCGCTGGGCACGGAATTTAGCACTGTTAAATATGGCCGAAATGGATGCTGCGATATGCTGCTGGGATACTAAGTATTTTTACTTTAACCAACGCCCAACACAGGCTAATCCTGCTATTAAAACCTTAACCGGCATACCCAATTTTCCTTCTTATACTTCGGGGCACTCCAATTTTAGCGGCGCTGCATCCACTATTTTAACTTATTTATTGCCGGATAGGGGTACAAAATTTACTGACTTTGCTAACCAGGCCGCAATGTCGAGGTTGTATGGCGCTATTCATTTTCGCAGTGATTGCGAAGCTGGGTTGGTGACCGGGAATAAAGTTGGCCAATATGCAATTGCACGGGCAAAAACTGACGGAGCAGGAAATTAAAAAAAGTAACAGGAGCGGGCAAGGCTCGCGAAAAATGAGCTTATTAACAAATGATTATAAACAAAATTAATTAAACCATATCAGCATAATATACATGAAAACTACATTTAAAATTCTTACCGCTATTTGCCTTTTTATTTTACTTACACGTACAGGCGTTTACGCCCAGGGGTGTGTAGCCATCAGGAGCACAGGCGGCATCTGCGAAATGAATGAACACCCGGACAGTACCACAACAAACGGGTATTGGTTATTTAACAGCAACGATCGTTATTATAAATCATTCAGGCACTTTGTAGGTAAAGCCGAGCAGTACCAACGCTTTACATTGCACAATAACGTAATTAATAAGGTGTTTACGCAGGATAACTCTTTAACCCGTATATTCAATAACCGGTGGTCGGCAACTTTTGATATGCCTTTTGCGGATAACAGTCGGTCGCAGGTAAGCAGCGGCACCCGTTTCAGCACCCATTCGTTTGGTGTTGGCGATATAAGTGTCACCGGTTTTTATTGGCTGTTCAACCCGGCTAAGGCAACAAAAGCTAATATCCAGGTAGGCCTGGGTATAAAATTTGCTACCGGGGCTTCCAATTACCAGGATTATTTCTTAAACGGCGCCACCGGTGCCAGAACGCTTGGGCCGGTTGATCAATCCATCCAGTTAGGCGACGGCGGTACTGGTATTTCTTTTAATATGAATACCTATTATAACTTCACCCATTCTTTTGGCCTTTACGGAAATTTCTTTTATCTGTCTAATCCAAGAGACGTAAACCAAACATTACGGTCGGCAACCCCTGCAAGCGCCACTACAATAGCCGCTACCGGCGATGTATTAAGTGTGCCGGATCAATACCTCATCAGGTTTGGGGCAGGTTTAGCAGTTAAAAAATTCAACTTTTCTTTAGGCGTGCGCGACGATTGTTTGCCTGTACATGACCTTGTTGGAGGCAGTGATGGTTTCAGAAGGCCTGGCTACATTATTTCAGCCGAGCCGGGCATAACTTATGAGTTTAAAAATATTGCCCTGTATGCTTACGTACCGATTGCGATCATCCGCGACCGTACCCAAAGCGTACCGGATATAAGAACTACAGAAATAACAGGAGTTTACACCCACGGTGATGCTGCCTTTGCAGATTACGTTGTCAACGTGGGGATAACCGTTAAATTTTAACAAAGTTGATACTTGATTTAAGACAAGCCGGGCGTGAGATACCCGGCTTTTTATTTTATGTTTGTTTTTAAATTATACCTTTTAAAAATGAATACTGCTGATCAGAATTTTGCAGCGCTTGGACTAAGCCTGCCGCCGGCACCAAAGCCGCTGGGCGTTTATAAACCTTGTTTAATTGATGGTAAATATCTCTATGTGTCAGGCCACGGTACTGTAAAGGACGATGGTACCCTGATCATTGGTCGTATAGGAGCTACGTTAACACCGGAAGAGGGCAAACTGGCCGCACGCCAGGTAGGCCTTGCCATACTGGCAACCATTAAGGCAAACCTCGGAACCTTTGATAAAGTAAAAAGGGTTATTAAAGTATTAGGAATGGTTAATTGCACCCCCGACTTTGAAAAACATCCTTTTATTATCAACGGCTGCAGCGAGTTGTTTTCGAAGGTTTGGGGCGAGGATAATGGAATAGGGGTACGTAGCGCCGTTGGCATGGGATCGTTACCCGATAATATTCCGGTTGAAATAGAGGCGTTGTTTGAGCTTTATTGAAAGTCCGGAAGTCGGGGAGTCCGGAAGACCGAAAGATTAATTAATCAAAAATAAAAACCAATGGACGAAAAAAATTGGTATGTCATAGATGATATTGAAATATTAGATACACCGGCTTTGGTAGTTTATCCCGCCAGGGTAAAACAGAATATCGAACTGCTTAAAAGCATGATCGATAACCCTGCCAGGTTGCGGCCGCATGTTAAAACCTATAAAAACAGGGAGGCTACCTTGCTGGCTATGGATGCAGGTATCACAAAATTTAAATGCGCTACCATTGCGGAGGCCGAAATGCTGGGTATATGCAAAGTACCCGATGTTTTGCTGGCTTATCAGCCCGTAGGGCCGAAGCTTAAAAGGTTTATTCAGCTTATTACCTCTTTCCCCGAAACCAAATTCTCTTGCCTGGTTGATAACGGCAACGCTGCACGGGATATATCCTCTTCAGCTGTATCAAATAACATCCGCATACCTGTTTATATTGATTTGAATGTGGGTATGAACCGCACAGGGATTTTACCGGGCGGGGAAGCGTTGCAGCTTTACTTGGATTGTGACTTATTACCCGGTATAAAACCAGTTGGTTTGCATGCTTATGACGGCCATATCCATGATCCTGATCTGCAAACCCGGGCTGAAAAGTGTAACCAAGGTTTTGAACCGGTTATTAAATTACAGACTGAATTGAAGCAAAAGGGATATCCCGAACCGGTGATCATAGCAGGCGGTTCGCCAACATTTCCTATCCATGCAAAAAGGGATGCGGTTGAATGCAGTCCGGGTACTTATATTTATTGGGACAGGGGCTACCAAACCGCATTAAACGAACAACCATTTTTAACGGCCGCATTGGTGGTAGCAAGGGTAATATCCCTGCCTACCGAAACAAAAATATGCCTCGACCTGGGCCATAAGTCCGTTTCTGCCGAAAATGATTTAAGCAAACGGATTTACTTTCTGAATGCACCCGAATTAGTGATGACCGGGCAAAGTGAAGAACATTTGGTAGCAGAGGCCGGTAAAGATCATCGATATAAAATAGGGGATATATTATACGGATTGCCGTACCATATTTGCCCTACCGTGGCATTATATGAACGGGCAATTATCATAGAAAACAAAAAGATCGCCGGTGAATGGAAAAACATCGCCCGCGACCGCAAAATAACCATATAACCTCGTAGAGACACAATACTTTGTGTCTCTACGAGGTGTCTCTGAATTGATAATTATATAATTACACACAATGCAAGGACGCAAAGTATTGGGTCTCTACATTGTAAAACAATAAAACATGTTCACCATAGATGCCCATTTAGATTTAAGCATGAACGCCCTGGAATGGAACCGCGACCTGCGGAAACCTGTTGCAGCAATAAACGAACGCGAAAAAGGCTTAAATGATAAACCTGACCGCGCCAAAGCAGTGGTTTCACTACCCGAATTACGAAATGGCAATATTGGCCTGGTGGTAGCCACACAGATCGGCAGGTATGTTGCGCCGGAAAACCCGCTGCCCGGCTGGCACTCGCCCGAACAGGCATGGGCGCAAACCCAGGGCCAGGTAGCATGGTATAAAGCAATGGAAGAAGATGGCGGGATGGTACAAATAAATGATCTGCTCAGTCTTGAAAAGCATTTGAAGTTATGGAATGATGGGACACCCAATAGTTCAAAGCCAATCGGATATATTTTAAGCCTGGAAGGCGCTGATTCTATCATTACCATAAAACACCTGGAACGTGCATATAATTATGGTTTAAGGGCAGTTGGCCCGGCACACTATGGCCCCGGCCGCTACGCACAAGGCACGGATGCTACCGGTTTTATGGGGCCGCAAGGGCATGAGCTGTTAAAGGAAATGGAGCGCCTGAATATTATTTTAGATGCCACGCATTTATGCGATGATAGTTTTTGGGAAGCACTGGATCATTTTAACGGGCACATTTGGGCTAGCCACAACAATTGCCGGGCTTTAGTGAACCATAACCGTCAGTTTAGTGATGAAATGATAAAAGAACTGGTAAACCGGGGTGCCGTGATAGGTGCTGCGTTAGATGCCTGGATGATGGTGCCCGGTTGGGTAAGAGGTGTATCAACCCCCGAAGGAATGAACTGTAACCTGGAGGTGATGGTTGATCATATCGATCACATCTGCCAGCTGGCCGGCAATGCCCTCCATGTAGGCATCGGCTCCGACCTCGACGGCGCTTTTGGTCGCGAGCAATGCCCGTATGATTTAGAGACCATTGCTGATCTTCAAAAATTACCTGCATTATTAACAAAGCGGGGTTATACTGAATCAGATATCGTAAATATGATGCACGGTAACTGGCTCAGGTTTTTAAGAAATGCGTGGAAATAAGGGTACAATTAATGTTTACATTGTGCTGCGGTATTATACCTTGTTAACATGAATGCAGAACAATCAAGATTAAAAGATTCAACCTGGAAAAAATGGGGGCCTTATGTAAGCGACCGTCAATGGGGAACTGTTAGGGAGGATTACAGCGCCAACGGTGATGCCTGGAACTACATAACCCATGATATGGCCCGCAGCAAAGCCTATCGCTGGGGCGAAGAAGGCATTGCCGGGATCTGCGACAACGAGCAATTGCTTTGTTTTGCGGTGGCATTTTGGAATAAAAAGGATCCTATTATCAAAGAACGCTACTTCGGCCTCAGCAACCCCGAGGGCAACCATGGCGAGGATGTTAAAGAGCTATATTATTACCTTGATAATACGCCCACCCATTCGTACCAGAAAATGCTGTATAAATATCCGCAAAACGAATATCCGTATGAGTGGCTGGTCGACGAAAATAAAAGACGGAGCCGTAACGACCCGGAATTTGAATTAATAGATACAGGCTTGCTCGACCAGGACGCTTATTTTGATATTTTTATCGAATACGTAAAAAACACACAGCAGGACATATTAATAAAGATCACCGTTAATAACAGGGGAGGTGAGGACGCCGCATTAAATGTATTGCCAACCTTATGGTTTCGTAATACCTGGGTATGGGGTTATGATAATTTTACCCCTCAATTAAGTGACGGTTCGCACGGCGTAATTGAGATCTATCATAAAGACCTTGGTCAGTTTTATTTAAACACCGAAGGCTCGCCGGAGATACTGTTTTGTGACAACGAAACAAATACCAAACAGCTTTATGATTATAACGATGGCAGGCAATTTTGTAAAGATGGCATCAATGACCATGTTGTTCATGGCGCGGATACCATCAACCAAAAAAAAACCGGGACAAAGGCAAGCGTTAATTTTGATATAAATGTACCGGCAAAGCAAAGTGTTACGCTTCGTCTGAGGCTTTCACAGGATGCAGGGAATGGTTTTGATGATTTCGATAAGCTATTTGATGCCCGTAAGCAGGAAGCCGACCAATTTTATGCTGATCTGCAAAAAGGCAATAACGATACCGACCGCCGTATGGTACAGCGCCAGGCTTTCGCAGGTATGTTGTGGAGCAAACAGTTCTATTATTATGATGTAAGGCACTGGATCAACGGTGATCCGGCCGAACCTGCGCCTCCTGCCGAAAGGTTATTTACCAGGAACAGCAAATGGACACATTTAAATACAAAGGACGTTATTTCGATGCCTGATAAATGGGAATATCCCTGGTTCGCCTCCTGGGACCTGGCTTTTCATTGTTTGCCGCTTGCCTCACTGGATATGGCCTTTGCAAAAAATCAGCTCACGCTGCTCATCAGGGACTGGTATATGCATCCTAACGGGCAACTGCCGGCTTATGAGTGGGATTTTAGTGATGCAAATCCTCCTGTGCATGCCATGGTAACCTGGAAAATTTATCAGAAGGATAAAGAAGCCAACGGGGGTAAAGGGGATACCTATTTTTTAGAGCGCATTTTCCATAAGTTGATGCTCAATTTTACGTGGTGGGTAAACCGTAAGGATGCAGCAGGGAATAATATTTTTGAAGGGGGTTTTTTAGGGCTGGATAACATAGGCGTATTTGACCGCAATGCAAAACTGCCTCTGGGTGAACGCCTGGAGCAGGCCGACGGCACCAGCTGGATGGCCATGTATTCTTTAAACCTGTTGCGTATTGCCGCAGAGCTGGCTGTAACCAACAAGGCCTACAATGATATTGCCAGTAAGTTCTTCGAACATTTTATTTACATTTCGGGTGCGTTATCGAATCTTGGACAAAATAAGGAAGGTCTTTGGGACGATACAGATGGCTTTTTTTACGACCAGTTGCGCTTGCCCGATAACAGTACTGAGAAAATGCGGGTTAGGAGCCTGGTTGGTTTAATCCCTTTGTTTGCTGCCGAAGTGCTGGATGATGACGATATAACCAACAACCCTATCTTTAGAGACCGCATGACCTGGTTTGCCGAAAATCGTCCAGATCTTGCTTTGCTGGTGTCACGCTGGGCAGAAACCAAGGGAACGGGTAAGCACCTCATCAGTTTGTTACGGGGCTACCGCATGAAATCCCTGCTTAAATATATGCTGGACGAAAATGAGTTTTTAAGTCCTTATGGGATTCGCTCGGTTTCAAAATATCATTTAAATAATCCTTATCAGGTTAAAGTGGATGGCATGGAGTTCAGTATAAAATATACCCCTGCCGAAAGTGACAGCGGTTTATTTGGCGGCAACAGTAACTGGCGCGGCCCTATATGGATGCCCATGAACTTTTTACTGATCGAAAGCCTGCAAAAATTTCATGAGTATTACGGCGATGACTATAAAATTGAATGCCCTACAGGTTCGGGTGTTTTCATGAATATGCAGCAGGTTGCGGAGGAATTGTACCGGCGCGTGTCTAATATATTTTTGCGGGATAAAGACGGTAAAAGGGCAGTATTCGGCAATTACGCCAAGCTGCAAAACGACCCCAACTTTAAAGATTATATATTGTTTTATGAATATTTTGATGGGGATAACGGCCGCGGGGTAGGCGCCTCCCATCAAACAGGGTGGACAGGGTTGATAGCTAACTGCTTGCATCAGTAATCAAAAACCTGTTGTGAAGAAAGATTTCCGAAGTTTTTGAAACTTCGGAAATCTAAATTGCCTGTTCAAGTGTCTACACTTGAACCTTCTTCACCTCGTAATTCCTATATTGCCCGTTCAAGTGTTCACACTTGAACGTCTAAAATTTTAAGCGTCCACGCTTAAATCAAAATAGCCATTGTTAATTCACAATAAAAATCCCATATTTATTTCATGTCACGCAACGCCTCAACGACGAACTTTAGCGCAAATCCGGAAAGCCCATTAAAAATAATTAGTTAATTTAAGCGTGCACGCTTAAAAAAAATTACATTCAAGTGTGGACACTTGAATGGGCGGGTTGCTAACTGCTTGCATCAATAATCAAAAACCTGTCCTGAAGAGAGATTTTCGAAGTTTCAAAAACTTCGGAAATCTGAAGCCGTAAATCTCTTAATGTGTTAAATTGACACAATAAAATTTCTTTTTCTCCTTTTATTCATTTAGTTTTACGTAACCACATAAACTAAATTATCAAATAAACATGAATTTCAGCAGGCGTAAGTTTTTGCAAAGTACCGGTACACTGGCACTTGGCAGTTTGGCTTTTTCAGGAAAAGCCGGTTCTCTTTTTAATTCAGCGGAGCTGCACCCGGTTGGTTTGCAGCTTTTTACATTTTTTGGGGTGATAGATGATGATGTAAAAGGTACCTTAAGCCGCATCGCGGCTATCGGTTACAAAGAACTGGAATCGGCATTCAGCAAAAAGGGTGGTTATTATGGCATGAAACCAAAGGAATTCAAGGCCATGGTGAATGACCTGGGGATGTCGTGGAAATCGCATCACGTATTGGGTGCGCCGTTTAAATTGCCCAAAGGCTATAAAATGCCGCTCGGCACTGATGGCAAACCGATGGTGATACCACAAAAGATGGCTAACCTGCAGGATAATATGCAGCAATTGGTAGATGAAGCTGCCGCAGGCGGTATTAAATACCTGGTTTGTGCTAATGCGCCTACCGGCACGCTTGAAGAGATCAAAACCACTGTTGAAACGTTAAACAAAACCGGCGAAGCAGCAAAGAAAGTTGGGATACAGTTTGCTTACCACAACCACGACATGGAATTTCATGAAGTGGAGGGTAAAATTCCGTACCATTTGCTGCTGAAAGAAACAGATGCGAAAAATGTAAAGATGGAGCTCGACCTGGCATGGGCTGTTAAAGGTGGTCATGACCCCGTAGAAATATTTAAAGCTTATCCCGGCCGTTTCCCGTTGTGGCATGTAAAGGATTTGGATGCCAGCCATAACGATATATTACCTGTGGGCAGGGGGACTATCGATTTTAAAAGAATATTCGAGAATAAAGCAATTGCCGGAATGCAGCATTTCTTTGTTGAGCATGACATGCCTAAGGATGCTTATGCAAGTGCTAAAAGCAGCTTTGAGTATCTTACCAAAACCCTTAAGGCCTGATGATTAAAGAAGAGGTCAATTACCTGAATTGCGTACTTATTTTGAAGTTTCTTTTAAGGTCCTGATTGATCATTTTACTTTCCATGGTAACCGGGATAATGTGAAAATATAAGGATCCGGTTTTCATTTCGTTGAGTTTTTCATCAAGCGGAACATAAAAGGTTTCAGCGCAGGATTCACCGAGCGAATAGCTGCCAAGATATTGCTTCGAATTGAGAGAATATTGAGGTTTTTCACCCTTTTTTACTACAAAAACCCGGAAAGCGATATTACAATAACCACTCTTTGAACCATCATAATAAATTTTCAAATATGGTTTTCCATTTACCTGCCTGCTTTTTAAAGAATCTGGCGACCAACTATAAATAACGGGCTTATAATGTTGGGAAAAAGAAAAATGATGATGATCCGCTGCATTAAATGCCCGGATCACCATCATTCCGCATATTAGTAAAAAGTTCATTCTTAACCTGCTTTCTCAGCAATAACAATTTCAACTTTGCCTGTAGTCAGCTTAGCTTCACTGTTTTCATTCATAGGTACTGCTATCAGCTGCACCTTAACTTCATCACTGACTTTATTGGTACTAACGGAAAAATGACTGCTTAAATTGCGTGTTGCGTCCAAAACGAATTTAAGCCGGTGAGGCGGCATTGGTTCCATGTTGTTATCCATTTTCATAACATGGTTAGAACCAAAAAAGCTGATACTTCCAACATAATGAGGATCGGTTATCGGCGTATTGACAGTTAAGTCCGGCGCATCCACAAAAACCCTCACAAAAAAGTCTTCTTTACCCGGAGGAACGATGTCACTAAGGATGATCTTGATCTCTTTTTTACCAGTACTTATCTGATCAAAAGTAACAGCATTCCCTTTATTGATTTTATGTCCCATCAAATTTGAAAACCTTTGGGCGCCTGCCAGAGAAAAAACAGCCGGCGCCTGTTTAGTTGCGGTTGCACTGGCGGTGCTCACCAGTTCATCATTGCTTATAATATTAAATGTACTGGCTAACCTCGGTATGTTAAGAATGTTGTGTTGTGTATCATACATATAGCCAAGGTTACGCTCGTTCATCATACTTTTAACCACAATATCAACCGGGGCTCCGTTAATATTATGGAAGTTTTGTTTGAAAACATAGTTGTTATACGGTACATCGGTTGAGTTTTGGTGCCCTCTGTCGTTCCAGGTGGCCCACAAGCGGTCAATATTGGCATGATGAAGCCAGAAAATAGGATCAAGAGGAGACCAGTAATTGCCCATATTACCGCCTATCCGTCCATGTACATTATTGTGCGGCCTGCCTTCCAGCTGGCCGGTGCCGCCGCCTGAAGGCGGCCGCTGTGATACGGCCTTGTAGCTTCCGAAATCCTCGTACGAATCAAGATTTAAAATAGTGGCAATTACCGGCGGCCCCACAAATTCTGCAGGCATGGGTGTTGTTGGCCCCGCCTGCCTGGTGTTATCAAATAAAACGTTTCCATTTCCCCAAAATGAAGCCGGAATAGTAGGATGCGTTGTCCAGTCCCAATAAGGTAAATTAAAAGCAGGATTACCGCAGGCCGCCCGGCATATTTCTTCAAACTTTAACAAGTAGGCGCGGTGCCATGGTAAAAAAAACCAATTGCCGTGTGGGCAAAAGTTATAATGGATACTTGCCTGGTAGTGCCAGCTGGTAGGATCGGAAGCGGGTCTTTGTTTCATCACCTGTACCGCTTTACTGTAAAGGGAAAGGTCGGAATTTGTTGGGCTGAGATTTGCAACATTTTTACGAACCCTTAAAGCAGGAGCCGCCAGGCTCTTAGCCCATGAAAGTTCTTTACCGGCTAATAATACACTCCCTGCAAGCAGGGACGATGATTTAATAAAATTGCGTCTTTTGATTTGCATGACAATAAGATTTAGGTTATTTAATAGTATAAATATACTATGTATTTTATTAAATGCAAATAATAATGATATTAAATTTTGCTAAAGCACAGTAATAGATAAATGCATATACCTCGTAATCAGCTTACCGCATCCGTAACCTATTCAATGCCTTATATTAGAAATAAATATTATTTCTAATAAGGCCGAATGGAGTTTAATACCGTAAGTCGTGTTGAACGCGGTCTTTTAAATGCAAGTATCTCACTGATTTTTGCTATTGCAAATACATTAAATATTAAGCCGACGCAATTACTTGAGTAATCGCTCTATTGTCAATACCAGTATAAAGCTACGAAAGTCTTTGTTAGATAAACTTCCTTTTTTTTAGAGAAAAGAATATTGAATCTATATTTGAAATAGCAGGTTGTCAACATTTTGTTATCTTCTGATCAAATCAAACAAATTGTTGACAATCGCTATTTAGGATTCTTTCTCTAAAAACCATTTTTACAGAAAACGGAAATTGTTTTACAACTGTTTAAAAATCGCTTTTTTCGTGAAATGAACGATTGTTCCACAAATGTTCCACAACGGTATATTAAAAAAGAGTGTCACTGAATAAGTGACACTCTTTTTTAATACTACTAACGTGTTGAAAATAAGTTAGTTACCGTGGAGTCGGAGGGATTCGAACCCTCGTCCAAACATGGTATAAGGTAAGCTTTCTACATGCTTATCTGCTGTTTAATTGTAGGGAAGGGGAAGGTCAGCTGCTTACCTGTACCGTCTTCCTTAGGTGCTTTATCTCGCCCGCTATGCACACCTTAAGCAGGCCAGTTCCATCTTTCGATGCCCCTGATGCCGATCCGATGAAACGGAAAACCGGCGGGACAAAAGCTAGCTAAATTCTAAATTAAGCAGCTAAGGCGTAGTTATTTTCGCCATTTGTAAGTTTGAGTGTTCAGATTAAAGCGCTAGTCACACAACGCGCTGCATGCTTACTTACTTATCTCCATCCTGTCAATTCCGGT
>JAQBOU010000101.1 GCA_028287865.1 Mucilaginibacter sp.
AGTATCAAGTTTAGGCATTACGATAGGGCAACCAGAACCATCAACTACAGTACCTGCAGGAGTGTTAGGACATTTGTCAAACTGATCAGAAACACCGTCGCCATCTGAATCTTTCTTCAGGTCGCTAACTGCATTTTCAACATTGGTAACACGACCTTTTAATGCTTCAACTTCCTGACGAAGTGCTGCATCATAAAGCTCATCATACATAATAGCAATAGGGTTAACCCATTCTAAGCTCTTCTTTGATTTTGGACCGAATGTATATTCTAAACCTGCGTAACCGTAAGAATATTTGCTTTCAGCAGGGTATTTAGCATGAACACCTTCAAAATTTAAAGCATCCAGGAAGTTTTCAGTATAACCGAAATTAAGATCTAACTGATCCGTTAATTTAAATTTAACACCTGCTCCGACAGGGATAACCAAGGCCTTAACTGTTTTAGCTGAATTGCTTGAAGAAGCAATGTCAGTATTGTCAGTAGTAAAAGTATAAGTTTGACCATTAGCACCA
Source organism: Mucilaginibacter sp. (assembly GCA_028287865.1). Lineage (GTDB taxonomy): Bacteria > Bacteroidota > Bacteroidia > Sphingobacteriales > Sphingobacteriaceae > Mucilaginibacter. The sequence goes on from JAQBOU010000101.1 coordinate 515, forward strand.
ACAAAACTTGGTTTGTAAAAGATCATACCAGCACCACCAGAAACAAAGAAGTTAACGGCATTTTGACGATGTAAGAAACTAACGCTTCCAACATTGATAATACCACTTAAAGTTCCGGAGTTATATTTTGTTGAAAAGCTGGTATAAATACCACCGCTGTTTTGATCCTGGGCAGGAGCGCCATTGCCGTTGTTTCCTGCAACTTTACCACCATGGTAATCTAATTGCAAGCTAAATGCGTGGCTAAGCTGATCTCTTAATGAAACGCCATAACCAAGTTCAGCATGGTTATGCGTAAATACACCTACACCACCGGTTGCAACGAAAGGTGCGGTAACACCAACATTAACACCAACGCTAAATGTGTTGTACTGTCCTGCGCCACCAAATAATTTGGGAGTAGAGGATGTGTCTGCCATTAAGATTTTTAATGAATCTTTTGCAATTGTTTGCGCTTTTGTATTCAGAGCAACAGTTCCCAGAAAAATTAGCAATGGTAATTTTATTTTCATAAGCAGTAAGGTTAGGAGTTATATTGAATAAAATATGTTTATACACCAAATATATTAAACTATTATAATATTCATTAATTATTATATTTATAAAAATTAATGAATAGTTGTAAAGCAAAACCTAACATCATATCATATTCCAAATAATTATGGATAGCAGTGAAAATATATTAAAAGAACCTGTTGCGACACAAAGCAATGAAGACTTTCATGTTTTGTTAAAGGTTTTAAGCCGGATTGAGCTCTACATTTTGGGTATAGGCGTGCTATTTTATTTTATAAGCGCGTCCATTAGCTGGAAATTTGATGTTGAAAAAGCTCAAAAAATGTCATCTGTTATTTTAGCTGAACTGAATCCGTATGCCGGACATGAACTTAATGATGTCCAGCTAAAGGACCTTGAAAGAAAAATTCAACAATCGTTATCGGTTAATAAATTAACTTCTATTTCCATTGGCAACTTTATTAGTCAGGATAATATAAATAAATCACTTTATGATATTTCCGCACCGACAGTTACACCAGATGAAATTTCAGCGCTCGAAGGAATTAGCTCATGGTCGAGAGCAAAAATAGATTCATTAGTAAAAAAACAATTGGACGAAAGTACTACTGGCCTGGATATATATCAATTCATTGTTCAGGGGGCATTTTCCAGTGACCCGCAAATTCATTTGATATTATTTTTGCTGACATTATTGGGTCTCATTTTTATTACCCAGGGAATTTATTATTACCATACTATAATTAAACAGAAAGCCATACAAAAGGAACAGGACACCTTAAGAAAAAAAGTACAGGACGGAAAGGAGGCTTCGCCGGTTTGGGAACTTGCTCAATTAACATTAAACAAGTACTACAATAGAAATCTCTCCCAAAATAACTGGATATTTTATGTAAGCGTTATCGTAATGTCAGCAGGTTTTGGTTTGGTTTTATATGGAATTACACTCGCTTACAAGGGTACTAATAACACGTTCGTCACCATCGTTTCAACCGGTTCGGGAGTAATTGTCCAGTTTATAGGTGCAACGTTTTTGGTGATATACAATTCAACCATATCTCAGGCTATACAATATACCGCTTCTCTACAAAGGGTAAGCGCTGTTGGAACCTCTATGAAAATATTGGATAGTATAAAGAATGATGAAACAGAGGAAATGAAAGCCAATGCTAAATATGTAAATTTAATGATAGCTGCAAAGATTGAAATTGCGAAACTACTGATAGACCAATCAAAAAAATCTGGGAAATGATTATGTAAACAACCGAATCTGAAATAGTCATCATCCTTTTGATTGCTTTCCATAATGTTATTGCTGGCAATAGTTCTTCTTGCTGGAGTCTTATTGCGAGAGCTTACGAAATGTGTCATTTATATGGCTATTTTCCCTTAATTATTCAGAAAACTACTATAAAACTATGCATCCCATCAGCGTACTCATATTTTATTTCAAAATGGTACAAGGTGCAAATGTTTTTTATAATGGCTAATCCCAAACCGGTTCCGTCAGATGTGCGGCTTTTGTAAAAACGCTCAAAAATGGCGTCCTGCTGTAATGGAGTTATGTCGCCTGTGTTTTGAATGATCAGTTTATTTTCTGAAAGCTTTATTTTAATGCTGCCTGAATTTTTGTTATGCCTGATGGCGTTACTAAAAAGGTTATTGATCAAAACATCTATTAAATATTTACTGGCATTAACCTCTAACGGCTCAAGTGCTAAATTTAGTCCAATGTATTTATTTTGAAGCATCTCCTGGAATTGCTGCGATTTTTCAAGGATGCTAGTCTTTATATCCTGTTTCTCTGTATCGTGCAATAAATTGTTATCTATTTTCACCAGCAGCAAAAGCGATTGGTTTAAGCGTGAAAGCCTGCTGGCGGCCGAATAAATATCCGTTATCTGGGCAAACTGGTCTGCACCTAATTGCTCATCCTGTATAAGCATATCCAGCTTGGAAGTAATAATTGCCAACGGTGTCATCATTTCATGCGAGGCATTTTCTGTAAATGCCTTTAGTCCCTGGTAATCGGTGGTTGCCCTTAATGACATTTTGGATACGGCATCACTTAAATCACTGAATTCATCTACCCGCGTTTCAACGGCGGCTATTTTATTTGTGTCTGCTATACTAAACCATTTAACCTGGTCCAGCAACTGATAAAAAGGCCGCCAAAGGCCGTTTAAAACATACCTGTTGGTAACAATCAGGACCACCAGTAACACTACGGTAAGAATTAGGGTAATAGTTGATATGATCTGAACCAGGTATTCAGTGTTTTCGCGCGACTCAACAATGGTGACAATATAATTATCACCATTAACTTTTATCAATGCCGATACTGCCCTGCCTGGTTCTGTTTTCTTTTCTTTAGGATTTGCATAGGGGGCGTCAAAGAACTTTGTATCAAAATTTGCAACACTGGTTTTTTTAAACGTTGTCAGGTCTTCATCAAACTCAATAGGTTTGGGCAAACGGTGGTTTACGTTTATATAATCAATAACTTCTGTTACCTCTTCGCTTAAATCGCTATCCAGCTGTTGCCTTACAATATGGTTAATGGTTAAGTAGTATACTACTGCCGAAATCAATAAGACGGAAACGCTGATAATAATACTGGCCTTGTTATAATGTGCGGCTAACTTCATTATTAAATAAATTTATAGCCAACACCGTAAATAGAAGCAAAAAAGTCTTTACCAGATAACTCCATCAATTTTTTCCGAAGGTTCTTGATATGTGTGTAAATAAAATCAAAACTGTCAAGCATATCCATTTCATCCCCCCAAAGATGCTCGGCAATTGCATTTTTTGAGATCACACGGCCTTTGTTGGCAATAAAATAAAGCAGCATTTCGTACTCCTTCTTAGTTAACGTCATTTCTTTATCATTAACATTTACGGTTCTGCCTGAAAGGTCAATGCTGATTTCCTTGTAGTTCAGCAGGCTGTTGCTCCCAAAGGTTTTTCTGCGGAAAATTGCTAATAAACGAGCTTTTAATTCAGCAAGATGAAATGGTTTGGTGATATAATCATCCGCTCCAATATTAAGTCCTTTTATTTTATCATCCAATGAGTTTCGGGCCGAAATGATTAGTACACATTCGTTTTTGCCGGACGATTTCAGGTATTCCAGAATGGCAAAGCCATCCCCGTCGGGCAGGCCAATATCCAATAAGATACAATCATATTCATAAACGGCGATTTTTTGAAGCGCACCTTTCAAATCACAGCAAACTTCACAAATACTTCCCTCCTCAGTAAAATACTTTTCTATCGTTTCACGCAGGCTTTGTTCGTCTTCAACAATCAGTAGTTTCACATTAATTTTTTAATAAAGCTATAAAATGAATTTGAAGTAATGCTGAAGATTTAACAACCCGGATTATATTGATAACAAACTTTTTACAGAATATTTAAGGCGCTACAGCTTTGCTTCAATTTTTTAGCATAGATTTATAATAAAATAAGTGCCTGTATCCTTCCTGTTATGCCTATGCTAAAATACTACATTACATTCATATTACTTTCCATCCTTTCCTTTAGCCTCAAAGCACAAGATAACTACGAGATACAGGTTTACGGAGCAGAACTGGTTGATCCGGGCCACACAATGGTAGAATTGCATAGCAACTTTACGTTTGACGGCAGCAAAGCCGTTATTTATAGTGTATTGCCTACCAACCACGTTTTTCATGAAACAATAGAGATCACTCACGGCTGGACACCCTGGTTCGAAACCGGGTTTTATTTTTTTAATACGATAGGTGATGATGGGCGCACCGCTTATGTAGGCTCGCATATCCGCCCCAGGGTTTCTGTGCCCGATAGCTGGAAATGGCCGGTGGGATTAAGCTTATCGGTAGAGTTTGGGTTTCAAAAGCCACAATATTCTGCCAACACGGCAACGTTGGAGATCCGGCCTATTATTGACAAAAAATGGGGAAGGCTGTATTTATCCGTTAATCCAACCTTAGACCAAAGCTTTAAAGGGCCCGATCAAAACAGGGGCTTGATCTTCTCTCCTAACGTAAAGGGGAGCTATGATATAACTAAAGTTGTTGCTTTGGGACTTGAATATTACGGCAGTACCGGGCCGTTTTTTAAATATGACCCATACCAGGAACAGCAGCAGCAAATATTTATAGCAACAGATTTGAATTTTAATCCTAACTGGGAGTTTAATGCAGGTTATGGAAGAGGATTTACCGATGGTACCGACAGATCAATTCTAAAAGTTATTTTAGGCAGGCGATTTTAACATATTAAGGTAAAACAAAAAAGCTCGTTTTACCTTAATAATAGCTATTGATAGTTGCAGGCTGATACATCAATTATAAACCAATAACCCGTTAACATTATTATATTTTTATGACAGTAATAGAACCTAAGAGAAGAGATATTCAGCACCCACAACAAATTAAAAAAAATTCTGCATCATTGCGTTTGTGGCATTGGTTAAACGCCATTGTGATCACCGGTTCGTTGCTTACTGTATTGCTGAATTCAACCATACTGGATATGCGAAACACGACGACGCTTGTTAAAGACCAGCTGCAACAAGCAGGGGCTACAGTTGCCGATAAACAGGCCCGGTCTGTAGCGCATGAATTAAGCGATAAAGTTTGGGCACTTCATACTTACTTCGGGTATGCGCTGGCTGCCCTTGTTCTGTTTAGGTTGCTGATGGAGTTTTTCCAGGTAGCTGATCAAAAGTTCATCGGGAAAATTAAAAGCGCCTATGTTAAGTATCAGATCATTAAAAAAGACCGGGAACTTGCACAGCATGAGTTTTGGGTTAAAACACTTTACGCTGTATTTTATTTGATGATATTAATAATGGCGGTTACCGGCCTTTGCCTTGCTTTTGAGGATGATGTGCCGGCACTTAAAGCGATACCGGCATTCAGGCAAATTCATGGGTTTACTATGTACCTGATACTTTCATTTATTGTGATACACCTTGCAGGTGTATTTTTAGCTGAAAGAAAAGACAGTAGGGGAATAGTTTCTGACATGATCAACGGCGGAAAAGAGTAAACATGGAGTTTACTTTTTAAAATATTTACTAAGAAGATCGTGATATAAGCTTATTATTTCTTCTCTGATTTTTACTTTATCAAATTCTTTGATCAGATTTTTGGAGATCTTAACAGCGTCATTATAATAGGGTTTATTATTAATTAACTCAGTAGTGATTCTTATAAAATCTGCCGTATCTGCAGCTTTTATGTAAGGATGGGTATACAATAATTTATATTCATTAAGATCCCTGAACACCACAGGAATACCTGATGCAGCAGCCTCCAAAGGGGCCAAAGGGCAGTTTTCCTGGTATGAAGGAAAAAGAAAAATATCTGCTGCTGCATACAAAAAGCGCATGTCTTCGAGCTCCTGCATTCCGGCGAAATTAATATTAGGTGCCGCATGCTCAATTTTTGAATCTATTCTTTTAATCCCTTCCGTAAATATTCCGAAGGGCCTGCCGCCTACCCATACAAATCTTGCATCCGGTATGGCTTCACCTATGTCGATAAAATCCTCAACACCCTTTCTTTCCTGGAGCTGTCCTACACCAAGTACCAGTGTTTCATTGTCTTTTATACCCAACAGTTTTCGTCCCTTAACCCGGCTCTCAGGAGTGCGTACCCAGTTATCTGTAAGTACCGGGTTATAAATTTTTACAACTTTTGTTTTAACCCCAAGGTCCTTAATAGCGCATTCAACCATTGGGGAGAGCGCTATAATTGTATCAGCATAAGAATAAACCATTTTAAAGTATTGCCGGGCAAGCGGCATCAGGTACCTCCACAGCGGTAATGACCCTTTAATAGAATCTGGTATTACGTGCGCGGTTAAAACTCTCCGGCCTTTATATGACCTGCCTTTCCAAAAATAATACGGCCCATAAGTATGGGAATGAAAAACATTTCCTGTTCCCTCATTATTTAAAACAATGGCAATGTTTTTATCTCCCCTGAGCAGCTTAACCAATTCAATAAATGCCGTGTGAACTCCCTGCCCTTTGGTAACATAAACGGTTTCTGAAACCATGTGGACAGTGATATGTTGTTCCTCCATATATTTCAGATAAGCTGTTTCTTTTTCCTTCTTCCTTAAATATTTTAATCGCCTGTTTGAGACAAAGGCTATTAAAGAAATAACAGCAAGGCCGCCAGAAAGTATCACAAATTTATTTGGGACAGGCATAACTGTTTTTAAGCGGGTTTAATGTTATAAAGTAAACGTTAACATTAACAAACTTAAAGTGACATTCTGAAGAAATATTGATGAGGCGTAAGAAGAGGCATCCGCTAAATGAAAGCAGAAATTTACTTTATGTTAAATTGATTTAAACCAACGTTCCGCTGATTAAAAAAATCAAGCCCATAAGCAGCAGCCAAACATAAAAAAGGATGCTATTAATATTGGTTTTTATTGCAGTTACCATATTGCGGCCTATTTATAATTAACTATATCATTAATTCAACTACCAAATGCTGCCTTATATTTTACAGATTTATTATTTTGCAGGGTGCTCTGTAAATATCGGCAGGTAATAGGGGCATGATTATTAATCTCAACCTATTTATACAAGCAATTTACAAATACTTTTTGGAGAAAAAATGAAGTTTTTCATTATATAACCCAAAAATGAAAATAATAATAATTTTTTAACAGAGGCTTTACTTTAAAGCTACTTAAATCCCAAACTTACTGAAACTACATCTGATACAAGATCTGTAGTTTGTGTATAGTGGCCGTATCTTATTTCCAATTCATGCAAGCCCTGCCATCCAAACACACCGGCAGGCGGCGCTATTCTGAAACCTATCCCATAAAAGCTGCTTTGAAACTTTGCGTACTCATAATTGCTGGTATAGTATTGATCTGCAGTACTATGCACTTCATATGGGGCAAAATATCTGGCCGCAGATTGATTGTAATACCTGTAAAAAGGAGAGATAGAGAAAAATGGTGTGACTTTAACCGGTACTTCCAGACCTGCTGTATTGGATTTACTACCCCAGTTATCGGTATAATAACGATAATACGAGCGGATAATTATATTATCGCCCAGAAAGTAATTTAACCTTAAACCAACGGGAATCTTAAAACGGGAGGATGGCAGCTTTTCAATAGCGTCCGTCCCGTCTGTAAAATAAACCCGGTGAAAAGGGAGCCCCAGATAGCCGTTCTGGGTAACCACATCCCCCAAAAACATTACCTGTAATCTTGAACTTAGTTGCTGTGAGTATGAGAACGATGCACTAAGCGTGGTTCTCGGGCTGGTTCCATTGTTGTCTCTATGTCCGCCTTTGTCTCCAGACCCATTTCCAAAATTTTGTGTTATAAGAGCAGCGTTCGGATCAAACTCTGAAGGATAAATAAGCGTTACCTGGTCAAAATATCCCTGGAGCTTCGCGGTAAACTCACCATTTTTATCCGCTGTTTTCTGAGAGAAATGCAAATCTGCCCCTACTGATTTATAATTATATTCGTTGGATAAAGAAGCACCGGCGCCAAAACTGTTACCTTTTTTTGCGTTTTCAACTGTCCAGTCTAAAGAAGGATAAATACGTGTTCCACTTGGGCTTGAAGCACCTGTTTTAGATACAAAGGCTTGCGATGCAGAAGTATGGTAGTCAAAGCCAAGGCCTGCCTGCAAGGTGTTTTTATTCATTGCCTTGTTTAGCCATATTAAATTTATGGTTATACCGTTAGCAAGGTCTGTTACTTTTTCGGTACCAATTCCGCCTGTAACGGCAGAATGATCGCCATTTTGATGATAATAACTCGAAACCAGGTCAATCTCATCAATATGCAACTTCCGTGGGTTATAGGAACTGCTATCCTTCCGGGGTGGGGTATGCGAAATAGCATACCCTTGTTTTGAAGTTATGCTGGTATCCGGCTTAACTTGTGAAAAGGCATGAAAGCGACATATAAGGGCAAATCCTATAACGGATAAAATCTTTTTTTTCATATAAGGGGATGGATCCTGTTTTTGTTAATTAATTGCAGCCGCAACCGCCGCCTGTTTTTCCGGCATTGGCTCCTGATGCACTTTCACGGTACGATTGAAAATTCAACTCGTTCTTCTCTACTTTCCGGTTGCCCAGCGCCATTTCAGAATCATTTAGCCTGCTTTTCTGGTATTCTTTTAAATGCACGCACGATGTAATGCTTATCATTAAAACCAGGCAGGCTATTATTTTTACTGATTGCTTTATCATAGTAGAGAATTATTTAATATTTATATTTTTTGATGTATACATTTTGTCGTCATCATCAATAATAACGGCCTCAATGTTTTTCATTTGGTTAATCATATCCAAACCGGTGTTTATTCCCATTATCATCACAGGGGTAGCCATTGCATCGGCAATTTCAGCATTGGTTGTAATAATGGTTACGCTTTTAATACCGTTCACCGGCAGGCCTGTTCGGGGATCAATAGTGTGCGAATATTTTTTACCATCAATCATAACGTATTTCTCATAATTTCCAGACGTAGCTACAGCCATATCTGTAATAGCCATGTATGAAAACACTTCCTGGGATGAGTTAGGGTTTGCAATTCCAACTGTCCATTCTTTTCCATTTGGCTGAAGCCCCCAGGCTGAAAGGTCACCGGAAGCATTTACCACCCCGCTTTCCACGCCCTCATCTTTCATCACTTGTTTGGCGCGCTCCGCTGCATAGCCCTTTCCTATTCCGCCAAACCCAATCCGCATACCTTTTTCCTTTAAAAAAATGGTGCTTTCTTCCTTATCTAAAATAATATTCCTGAAATTAATCAGGCGTACCATTTTTTTTGCGGTGATTTTATCAGGCAGCGAGGTCATTTTCTCATCGAAGTTCCACAACCGTTTATCTATAGAGCCATAAGTAATATCAAATGCCCCCTGGGTAACTTCAGATATCCTGATAGACCGCTCAACAAGGTTAAATGTTTCCCTGCTTACTTTAACCGGTATAATACCCGCATTTTTATTTACTTCGTTTGTTTCGCTGTCGTCGCTGAAAGTAGTGAGCAGGCGTTCAATGCGTTGTATTTCAGCTATGCCTGCATCTATTTTTTCATTAGCCCATTTTTCATTATCACTTACCGCGCTGAGTTCAAAACGGTTTCCCATTAATTTACAAGCCCTTTTAAAAACCACCTGATTATTCATATAGACTTTCAGTTTCAGCGAAATTACGCCGTGCTCTTTGTGATAAACAATATTACTTTAACATTCTGATTTCAAGATGAAATTTCTATTGGGATGTTCATATCAGAAGAAAAATATAATATTCAGATATAACTGTATAGCTAAATATTTATTTTACCGGGAGAGAAAAATAGACGAAATACAGCGCAAAATATAACTGCTTACACTATAATATAAATAAGCTGCATTAAACAGGCAGCTTATTTATTTGTATTATTTTTGAAAGTGCTGACCGCAATTATGTTCAGCTATTGATTATTAAATAGATGAAAATACGGTTTGTGCCAGATTGCCGAGCACGGGGATTGGCTTTTGTTCTCCTTTTGCAGCGCCGGTTAGCCCTATTATCCACAGAACTATAAATACCAGCGTTATAAGTATTTTTAAAACAGAAATTGAAATGATCCCGCTATATTGATTTATGGAAGCCGGAATTAAAGATAATCCAAACCAAACAGCCACATAAGTGAGATATAAAAATAAGGTTTGCCTTAAGTGATAAGCACTTAGGCTGGTTTTATTAGGCTGATGAAATCCAAAATAGCCAACAGACCATCCTATAACAAAAAAGTAACTAACCATACCCGCGGTTTTTCCGCCATCTTCAATTCCAAACAAGTATTTGCGTTCCATTAAATATGCTTATTAAAAAATATACGGCGGGTATACGGATTTGGTGATAATTTGTTACTTAAAAAAATTTATTAGCTATTAGGAAATCAGCAATGCGGGCCCAAAAGGTTGTTTTATTTTTTAACGATCGTATTATGCTTTGGTTTAAATAGTTACCTATTAAAAACAACTATAAGTAATTTTCTTACGTACAACGTTATAACAACCATATTATAACATAAAAATGTTTAAATCAGCAAAAATTCCTTTGTCCTTTTTGGTAATAGGTGTTTGCTGGGCTTTATTCAGCAATCCAATTATCACCTTATTTTACAGGCATTTAGCCCCCCACGAACAGGATTCATACCGAAGTTTAAACGACCTGATCTTCGTCATCCTTATAAGTTATGTTTTATATATTAAAATTAAAAAGGAACAGCATAAGCTAACCAAGTCTGAAGAGGAATACCGACAGCTATTTGAATCCAATCCTAATCCCCTTTGGATATATAATGAAGAATTACGGTTCGTTAAGGTAAATAATGCAGCCGTTGAAAAATATGGATACAGCAGAAAAAAGTTTTTAAAAATGACCATTGATGATATCGACTCGACGGCCGGCCGTGAAATACTTAGTAATTATATAAATGATTCTAAAGTAGAATCCCAGTTGGCTGGTATAAAAGAGCATGTAAAAGCGATTGGAAAAACCTTTATTGTATCTATTGTTTCTTACCCTGTTTTATTTAATAACCAACACTGCAACCTGGTGATGGCAACAGATATTACCGAATTGATTGAGAAAGAAAGAAAATTAAAAGATGCCTACCAAAAAATTAAAACTTCCAATGAGGTTCTTTTGGAAATTGCCTGGTCAAACTCCCACGAGCTTAGAAAACCGCTCTGTTCCATTCTTGCATTAGTATCCTTATTAAAGGAGGCGGGTGAACAGGAAAGGGATGAATTTCTTCGCCTACTGGAAATATCGTCAATCGAACTCGACCAGGTTTTAAAACAGAACAATAAAAAGGTCGACGAGATAGAAATGTTGGAAAAATCGGCTTGATAATAAATTATTTTTTTGGTTTGTAGCTTTCTTTATGGCTAAAATCAAACATTCTTGAAATAGTAAACCCCAACCGGTATTGTCCCCGAAAATAGTCCGACGTAGTATTGCTTAAATAATTGATATCTGTAACTGCCTTTGCATTTGTAATGTTAAGCGTAAACACGTGTCCGCCCGTTACTACCTGGAAGCCAAAACCAAGTGGATCGCTAAATCCTGCGGAACCGTTCCTTAAGGAAGAGAAAGGATGTGCATAATCAACGATTACACCCATTAAATTTGTTACTTTTATTACTGCAGAAGCTGATAACGAGAAAATTCCCTTTTCATTTCCGGGCAAGTTTGGAATGGGCAGATTATTTTTTACAATTGAGGGCGCTACTTGTAAGGAGAAATCATGTGAAAACCTTCGTGCAAAAATCGCTTGTGCAAAGTATGAAACTCTGTCGTTAAAGTGAGGATATGAGTTATACGGCGTCAATCCTGTTTCGCCAATTACAGTTATCGCAAGCGGCGAACTATCATCCCTCGTTTGGTGTAGTATAGCATATTTTAGCTCCACATCAACCAACCCTCCGGCTTTAGGTGTGGTACTTCTGCCAATATCGATATTCAGGTTATTTGTTAGTCCATATTCAAAGCCCATATACAAATCCGCAATATTGTCGAGCCCGAAAAAATATTGTCCTCCCCCCATAGGGCCGGAAAAATCGCCAAACCGGTGCATCACCAGGAAATTAAGGTTTTTTTTCTTAACTGTTTCGGTCGTTTGTGATAGGATGAGCCTTGAAGATTCAAAGATAGCTACGTGCTCACTTTGGTTGTCGCTATTCATTGAATTGAATAGCGAATCAGTAGTTATATTCTTCTTTACTGATTCGGCTTTTTGAGCCATTAACCCGGTGCTTATCATTAAAAAGGCTAATACTATATAATTTTTCATATAAAATTATTTTATTGATTGTTTTTATAAGGGCTGTAAGTAGCTGTAATATTTATTTTAATGCTCTCAGCGATATGATAAAATAAAATTTGAGGTATATCTATGTGATGGTCGGCACAATTCACCATAAACTCTGATGCCATATACACAATGCCATTTTTCACTGTCAGGGTGCCCGGTATTGTTCTTGTTTGCGTAATACCATGTACAGTCAGTTCGCCTCTGGTATAAACAGTGTACGTGCCATCGTTGCTAACATCAACATTTTCCTGTATTTTCCCTTTAAATGTGGCCCTCGGGTATCGGTCGCTTTCCATATAATCCGAATTAAAATGTTGTTGCATAAATGCCTTATCAAACTGAAATGAACTAATGGGAACGCTAAAGTCTAATTCGCCGGTTGCAGCATTATAAACAGATACTCCTGTAGATGTTACTGCTTTGATATCTTCTATAAGGGCACTGGAAAAAAGTGTTATCCGGGCATTTTTACAGGTATAGAGATCCTGCCCGGCATGAATATTTAACATGCTTAATAAAATAATACCAATATATTTCATTCTAAAAGGCATCTAAGATGACTAAATAAATTTAGGTATGCAGGGGGAAAAAGCCGTCGATTTAAAAGCGAACAATTAATAATTGTACATTAACACAAACCCCAATAGCACGAAAATTGCGCAACCGATGTAAGCGACAGCACTGGGAAGTTACATTAAAATATCCAAACATGCAAAGTGTCAGCAATATGACAATTGCATTTATTTGAATCTGATTGATTGCATTACGTGAAGAAGATATATTCCAGGCCATTTTGCAAAAATTTTTAGTTAACATAACAGTGCATAACAGTTATCAGATACTTGTTAATTACATTGCAATGTTATTTACCAATTAACCTAACATTTCATGCAAGCAGTCTTCGGAATCATATTCCACTTTATCGGTGGTTTCGCCTCGGGTAGTTTTTACATTCCTTATAAAAAAGTTAAAGGCTGGGCCTGGGAAAGTTTCTGGATTGTTGGGGGCATTTTTTCATGGCTTATCGTACCGCCGCTGGCAGCCTGGTTAACCATACCCGGTTTTGCCGAAATTATAAAGCATACTAATGACCAAATTTTATTGCTCACTTATTTCTTTGGCTTGCTTTGGGGAATAGGCGGCCTCACTTACGGATTGGGTGTACGATACCTTGGAGTTGCGTTAGGCAGTTCAATCATCCTGGGTTTATGCTCAATATTCGGGGCGCTTATTCCGTCAGTTTATTATAATTTTTATCCAACGGCAGGCAAGGATACCATTACCACTTTAATGAATAGCCATTGGGGGCAAATGGTATTGCTTGGCATAGCTGTATGTGTGCTGGGGATAATAATTTGTGGGTATGCCGGGATATTGAAAGAACGTGAACTATCAAAACACAAAGAAGTAGCCGTTAACAATAAAGAATATAAATTTGGCCTTGGGATTTTTGTAGCCATTGTTTCGGGCATACTCAGCGCTTGTTTTGCCTTTGGCATTGATGCCGGCAAAACCATGGCCAATGACGCAAACAATGTGTGGAAAACCTTGCACCCGGGTAATGGCGAGTTCCTGTTTCAGAACAATGTTACCTATGTGGTAATACTCTGGGGAGGCTTAACTACGAACTTTATATGGTGCATGTTTTTAAATGCCCGCAACAAAACCTTTGGTGATTATTTAAATAAAAAAACACCATTAAAGGCTAACTACCTGTATTCTGCGCTGGCAGGTACTACCTGGTTCCTGCAGTTCTTTTTTTACGGAATGGGAGAGAGCCGCTTAGGCAATGGCGCCAGCTCATGGATATTGCATATGGCTTTTATTATACTTATCGCTAACATGTGGGGCTTGTTCCTGAACGAGTGGAAAGGAGTGAGCAGGAAGGCATTGTTAACCGTAATTGCCGGGATTGCGACCATCATAGTTTCAGTACTGATTGTGGGGTACGGTAACTCTATAAAAATTTAAATTCAATCGACTAAATTCATGTTAGCATAGCTTTCTTTATAAACAGGCACCTTCAAACTGGTTTGATTATTGTGCAAAATGGGTACACCAAAACCATGAGGTTAGTAAGCTGATAATTAACCTGCATACAGTACATAACAGTTAAAAATTACTTGTTTTCTAAATTAGCAGCATTATTAAATTATAAAATAAACCTAAAATAGTTCCTGGGTTTGAATTCGGTTTTTAACGATGATTAATAGTCCTGTTTATAGTGCCGGCTGGTTAAAACAGATACTTGAAGGCGTCAGATAAAACGTGGACTTAACTAATAAATTTTCAAATAAAAAAATACAATTATATGTCTGTCAGCACTACACAATTTAAACACGTAAGTTACTTATGGGATGACGCCATTGCGGCTGAATTAACCGGCGATGAAGTAGCCTTATTAATATACCGCTCTAATCTGTTAGGGGCTGATCTGCGCCTTACCAACTATGGCGGCGGTAACACCTCTTGCAAAACAATGGACAAAGACCCGCTTACGGGTAAACAGGTTGAGGTGATGTGGATCAAAGGATCGGGCGGCGACATTGGTACGCTGAAAAAGAGCGGCCTGGCGGCATTATATGTCGACCGTTTAAGAAGCTTAAAAAATGTTTACAGGGGAATTGAGTTTGAGGACGAGATGGTAGCGCTTTTTAATCACAGTATATTTGATCTGAACTCAAAAGCGCCCTCTATTGATACGCCTCTACATGGTTTTTTGCCTTTCAAGCATATTGACCACCTTCATCCGGATGCCGCTATTGCTATCGCGGCAGCAAAAGATGGAAAAAAAATAACCGAAGAACTTTTCAAGGGAACCATAGGCTGGGTTGACTGGCAGCGTCCCGGTTTTGACCTGGGCTTGCAGCTGAAAGAATGCCTGG
>JAQBOU010000123.1 GCA_028287865.1 Mucilaginibacter sp.
ATCAATACGGTATCAACCATGATGCGCCGATTGGCGGACAAGGGTTTTTTAAAATTTGAAGATTTTGGAAGTACCTACCGCTATGCGGCGGCGATATCGAAAATGGAATATACCAGGAAATTTGTAAGGCCTCTTTTGGCAGGGCTATTTGGTAATTCTATGAAAAATGTGGTATCATTTTTTGCAGAAGAGGACGAAGTGTCTTTAGATGAACTAAAAGAGATCGTTAAAATGATAGAAGATAAGAACAAATAAATTTCAGTGCTATGGAACCATTAATTATCTACCTGTTAAAGGCCAATGTGGTTATATCCATATTGTTCCTGTTTTATTTATTGGTGCTTAAAAACGATAAATCATTTTGGCAAAATAGGTTTTACCTGCTCTTCAGTTTATTGTTATCGCTGTTTTTGCCTTTTTTTCCGGGGATGAATTTTTCGAATTTGGACGGTATTCAACGTCAAATAACAACGGCTAACCCATTAAATAACCTGTACACAACTATTGGCAATTCGCAAATGGTTAACCCGTATGTTAACACCGCTTATGTTGCCGTTAAACAAGGTTTTACTCCACCGTCATTAATGCAAACTTTAGTTGGCCTCTACTTATTAGTAAGCCTTGTCTTACTGGTAAGATTGGCTATAAAATTGCTTAAACTCAGCATCCTGATCAAAAAGACCGATAAACAATTAACAGCAGGTATTTACCATTGTGCTTTTGATGGAACTGCTCCGTTTTCCTTTTTCAAGTACCTCGTTATCAATAAACAACTTTTTAATGATGGTGAATTGCGGCAAATTATTTCGCATGAAAAGGTACACATACAACAATGGCATAGTATTGATATACTTTTTGCAGAACTGGCGCACACCCTACTATGGGTTAACCCGCTAATGGTATACTTAAAACGATGCATCAAGCTTAACCACGAATACATTGCCGACAGCGAAGTAATAAACAGCGGCGTTGATAAAAAGGACTATCAGCTCAGTATCCTGCATAGTTCGTTTAAACTCCAGACCTCCCAATTAACCAATTTATATGGTTCTTCAAAAATTAAAACCCGTATCAAAATGATGAATTTAAAAAAATCGCCAAACGCAAATTTGTATAAGTATGCGTTTGTATTATTATTGGTTGCAGCCAGTTATTTTTTAATTAACACATCAAGCGCGAGCGCGCTGCAGAAAAACGTGAGCGAAAAAAGCGGGAAGTTTGATGCCGACCCCTTAAAAGCTTTCGAAGGTTTATATAAAACGCCTGATAAAACTGCCTATCTCAAACTAACCGAAGTAAACAATGTCTTAGTGGTCAAACAATTATGGGACGGTCGCGAATTTTCACTAAAACAAAAAAGCGAACTTGAATTTGCCACAGCGAACGACGCACCATTTAAGTTTACAAAAAACAAAGATGGAAATGTGACACAAGTACTGGCCTTTGACCACGATATTTGGCTGAGGGCAAACAACAGTGACCTAAAGGAAGTCGCACTTAATACACAGCAGCTTAAGGCCCTGGAGGGGATTTACCGAAGTGAGGCGAATAAGGCGGCATACGTACAGGTTATTGCAAAACAAAAAACATTGATCGCTAAACAACTTTGGGATGGCAAAGAAATAGCTATGTTGGCCCAATCGGATGTCTCGTTTCTTGTTAACGTCCCCTACTTCAGAATCGTTAAATTCACAAAAAATGAAGCGGGTACCGCTACAAAATTCAGGGCCTCAGATAAAGGGGACTGGAATAAAGTTGATAGCTATCACCCTGCCGATCAAATAAAATTGCCTGCACAGACCCTAAAAAAATTTGAGGGCTATTATGAGTTTAGGGACAGAAAAGGGCAATTTTTACAAATTACCGCTACCGGCAATGGCTTAGTTTTAAAGGAATTATGGGATAACAGGCTAGTTGATTTTACAGCCACAGGTCCCCTGGCATTTTCGACAAAAGAGAATCCGGAGTTTACCCTCCAGTTTACCGCTGACAATGCAGGCCGCATTACCCAGGTTTTGGCCTGGGGAAAAGATGTTTGGGACAGAAATGATAACTATCACGCCCCTGTGGAAATAAAATTAACAGCACAGGACTTGAAAAAATTGGAGGGGAAGTATGAGTTTAGAGACGAGAAAGGTCGATTTATACAAATTAGCGCTACTGACAGCGGTTTAGTTTTAAAGCAATTATGGGATAACCAGCAAATAGATTTTGCAGCCACAAGCCCGTTAGATTTCTTTTCAAAAGAGCATACTAACTTTACCCTTCGGTTTACCGGTGACAATGCCGGCCACATTAACCAGGTTTTGGCCTTTGGGCAAGATGTTTGGAACAAGGTTAATTAATTTAAAACTACTTACGCAAGCACCAAAGATTCTTAAATCAATCTAACCATGAAAAAAATAACCTTGTTCCTTTTAATGATCCCCTTCGCCTGCATGGCGCAGCAAAGGGAGCAGGCCACCGTGGAACCGATGACGCCGGAACTCGGCAGGGTAGTGATCGATACTTTGTCCAAAGCATTGATCACTAACTATGTTTTCACAGATAAAGCACAGGTAATGAGCAAATATCTTCATGGGCAATTGGCAAAGGGCGCCTACCGTAATATTAAAGACCCGCAAGCTTTTGCTGAGCAAATCTCGACCGACCTGCAAACCGTCTGCCCTGACCTGCATATGAATTTCCGTTATAATGCCCGGCTGGCGCAAATGGGTCCGCCTCCAAGGCGTGCTCCTGACCCGCACATGGATTCGCTTCGAAATGCCGACATGGCGGAACGTAATTTTATGTACACGGCTTCAGAAGTTTTACCCGGCAATGTCGGCTACGTAAAATTTAATGGGTTTGTAGACGTTACCCCCTCCGCCGTACAAACTGTTACAGCGGCCTTTCGTTTTGTACAGCATAGCAAAGCATTGATCATCGACCTGCGGGAAAACCATGGTGGCAGCCCGGAGATGGTGAGACAGGTATTAAGCTATTTCTTTCCGGAAAAGACACGGGTGAATGATATCATCGTCCCCAACAAGCGCGACACCACAAAGGGCTGGACAGACCCAACCGCTACCAACGGGGTTATCCTGCGGATGCCGGTTTATGTATTAACCAGCACCCAAACGGTTTCGGCGGCTGAAGATCTAGCTTACGCCATGCAGGCGACTAAGAGGGGCACTATAGCAGGTGAAAAAACAGCCGGCGGCTCCCATCCGACCGGACCGGTTTTTTTAGGCCATGGGTTCGTTGCAGGCATTCCGTTTGCCCATACATATAATATCCATACCGGCACAGAATGGGAAGGCACCGGGGTTATCCCGGACATTGCGGTTAAGGCGGATGCATCGCTGGACGATATCACTTTAACCTTGTTCCCGAATTCATGGTATGCAAATCAGCATAAAGCTGTCGACCAGCCGGTAGAACCCTCAGCTGTTCAGGCTTACCTTGGCACTTACGAGGGCGGACTAAAGTTTTATGTAAAAGAAGGCGCCTTGTATTGTGAAAACCCGGAACGCGGGGGCCAGGTTTTTAAATTGCGCTATATTTCGCCTGGCTTTTTCCAACTGGACGAAAATGTGCAGATTAAATTCGGACAACAACAAGGATCCGTTTCGGGTATGCAGTTTTACTGGAGCAATGGCAACATCTCGTTTAAACAAAAGACCCAATAAAGGTGACACCTTAGATGAGAAAAATTACGGCAATTATTCACTTTAATTTTCTGGATTTTTATCGGCATATTCGCTAAAATCTGCTCTGCAATCATCAAAAAGCCATCAATGTGTTCAATTAATTCACCCCTGTCGGTACAAACCCTCTTTACAATGCGTAGAGAGAGTTTTAGTTTTTAGTGAATATTTAATATGGCTTTATCGCTCGGAAAAAATCGTTTTTGGTTCGAGCTCTGGTAAGGATAATTCTTTTTATGATACCGTTTTAGTAGTTCACGATAAAGTTTTACAAATGCCAAATTGAAGTCTGACAAGATCATTTCTGGGCGGGGAGATTCTTCTTAAGAACTGACTTCAAGCTTATATCCCTTGCTGCGTATAACAACAATGTTGATATTCGGATCAAGTTCCAATTTTTTTCTAAGTTTTGATATAAACATATCCAGACTACGCCCCACAATAACACCTTCATCTTCCCATATCTCTTTTTGCAGACGGCTTCTCTCTATAGTCTGGTTAGGAGACAACGCGAAAATGAGCAGCAGACGTGTTTCAGTTCCGGTCAGGTCTATGGTCTTTTTATTTATTACCAGTTGTCGTCCCTGCGCATCAAACAAAACCGAGCCAAAAGTGAATATCTTGGTGCACTGACCGTCAGGTAAGGTTCTCCGCGGCTTAACAGATCTCAAAAAAATAAAACCAACAAATGCTAAAAATGGCAGGCTGCCCAGAAGATATCCATTCTTTGCGGTATTTATGCCCGCCGGTTTGAATTTAATGTTGATCATGTAGCATGCTCTGGGTTGCTCTCTTCCTATGCATGCTACAATATCATCTTTTTTATTTTGGGATATAGCGTATCCATAGGCTATACTGTCGGTGCCACAGTTCAGAACGTTAACAACATAATCCCGTGCGAGCGGGTCTTTGGCCAACAAACGCACAGTGGTATTCACCAGGGAGTCCGGTCGAAAAGTGAGATCATGCTCAAACCTGATCTGGTATTCATTTTCTGCGATCTTTTTTACCGGCAGTACCCTTGATGTACTGTCGCCCGACTGTAAGAGTAGTTCATGTCCGATCCTGCGGAGCAAAACTTCCCTTCTGGCGATATTAAAGTCGTCACTCCCGGTCATGCTGAAAGCCGCGCAGATTACAGAGATAAACGAGAGTAATATCAATCCCCACAGGTACTTGCGTTTCCCGGAGAGGAGGTTTAGGCTATCAGACATACTGTTTACAATTTATTTACAAAGTTTACATTTTTATTTACAATCCAAATTCCCCGCGCAGAAAGATATCAAAGTAATTTCGCTGGATCAACTTTGATATGATATGAAAAATAAAAAGTATGTCTTATGCGATCTGATTTATCAGGAGAATCTCTATGTTATTTAATAAACCCACAAAAAATATGAAAAAAGTTATTTATGCGCTGGTCTTACCACTGGTTGTGGTGAGCGGACTAGTATTTGCTAATCGTGAAATCAAAAATGAAACTTCTCACAAACCATCCCCAAAGCCGGTTTCTGTTGCCGACAGGAAAGCCCACCGGGACGATTTGAAAAAATGGGAGGCTTCTCCTGACGGTATAAAGTACAAAAAATGGGAGGCTTCCCCCGAAGGTAAAAGAGCGCATGCCAGTGCTGATAAAATACGTATGCACATAAAAGATTTTACCAATATGGAGGCAGTTGTAACCTCTCTTTCTTGTCCGTCGGGACCATTAGGCGGCTACGGAGTGATGGTAAGTATTAATGGCGAAGAATATATTGTTAATTTTTGGCCGGAGAGACCTGACCGGAATTTTACGAAGTTTAACAATGATTTTCGGCAGTTAAATAGCCTGAAAGTTAACGACAAAATAGTTATTAGAAGCCATAGCGCAGGTTATTCGGGTAAGTCCCCATATGTAATATTAACGGGCGACTACTTAGAGCGAAATAATAAAATAGTTTTTAAACGTGACTTTCGCAATGGTGGTTGCTGAGGATTACCGGTTTCGCGATGCGACCATTACGGACTTTAAAAGTAAAGAAGATCATAAATTATGAAATACATACACATATATGCTTTGTTCTTAATGGTAGTTTTTTGCACTTCCTGCAGAGGACAAGTCAAAACAGAACTCCCAAAAGACAGTATTAAGTCCGAACCCGCAAGCGTAATCACTTCCTCCAGACCTAACCGAATCACCCGTAATATCATACAAGATAGAAAGGGCAACATTTGGATTGCTTCATGGCAGGGCATTTTTCGATATGATGGAAAATCGTTTACCAATATTACCAGTAAAGTGAGTTCGGCCCGCTTTTTTTCTGTTTTAGAAGATAGAAAAGGCAACTTTTGGTTCGGCTCTATTGGCTCAGGTGTTTATTATTACGATGGGAAATCATTCCGAAATTTTACAACAAAAGAGGGGCTTGCCGGTAATGACGTTACTTGTATTTATGAAGATAAAACCGGTAATATTTGGTTCGGCACTGACGGTGGCGCAAGCCGCTATGATGGGAAATCCTTTCGAAATTTTACAACGAAAGAAGGACTGTGCTATAATGATGTTAATTCAATCGTTGAAGACAAAACAGGAAAATTCTGGTTTGGCACAGGGGACAATGCCTGCATTTATGACGGAAAAACATTTACCATTTTAACCCATAACGGAAAACCTTTTACAAATGTTCGTACTATAATCGAAGATAAAAAAGGCAATATCTGGCTGGGTGGCAATGATGGCCTTTGGCGCTATGACGGCAGCACATTTACCAATTTTACCAAGAATTTCGTTGGTTACATCTACGAAGATAAAAAGCGGAATATTTGGACTAGTTCAGAAAGTGATAATAATCAAGGTTGGGCGCTTTCCGGGTACGGCGGAAAGGCCTTATTTAATGATGGTTGGGCACTTTCCCGGTATGACGGAAAGTCAATATCTAATAAAAAGCCGGTGGTAGCCGAAATAAAGCCAGAAGTAGGAATGATTTTTGGGATTTCAGAAGCTAATGATGGGAGTATTTGGTTTGGCGGTTCAGATGGGGTGTATCGTTATGATGGAAAGACCATCACGGACTTTAAAGACAAAGAGGTTAGGAAATAACTGTTATAGCCAATAATTAAAACGACTGGATATTTCTGTTATCTTTCTATGCTTTGGTTAAAGCGCCTTTACTGTTAACTTTACTTCCTATGAAATGGATCACCCGCGAACACCCCAAAATCGACCGCATCGCCTGCACCTGGCTGATTAGACGTTTCATCAATGCAGGAGATGAAATTTTTTATGTGTCTTTCGAAGAGGTCTTGACCAAAGCTGAAGAATTAGGTGCAATACCATTTGATCTGCCGGGTGTGGAATACACACATTATGAGGACCAATGCAGCTTTGACTATTTTATAAAAAAACACCAGTTGAAAGATCCTGCGCTTGACCGGGTAGCGGCCATTGTTCGCGGCGCTGATACCGACCGCCACGACTTTGCGCCACAGGCTGCGGGACTGGAAGCGATCTTTTCCGGGTTGGCCTATAACATTAAAGACGATCACGAATTATTGGAATTAGGTATGACCGTTTACGATGGGCTATACAGTTGGGCCAAATACCTGCACCAGTTAAAACATACACAGGCTGGACCTGCGGAACAGATGCTGCTGGAAGTATATCATAAATATCTTAAAGAAAGCAAATCGAAAAAAGCCCCGGAATGGGCTAAGGAACTCAAAGAAATGATTCAGGATCAGTTAGATACCAATATGGCTCTCAGCCTGCAACAAGCATCCAGCGAATTGGAGATCAACCCGGCTTATTTGTCCAGGGAGTTTTCAAAATACTTCGAGAACCTTTCATTTGGAGAATACATCAGGAAACTCCGCATTGAAAAAGCCATGCATCTGATCGAAAGCACGGATTATTCCTTAACGGAAATTGCCTACCTCACCGGCTTTTCCGACCAGAGCCATTTTACCAGGATATTCAAAAAGCAGACAGGGAAGACACCTACGCTGTATAAAAAAAACAGCGCAAAAAGTAAAAAGGATACCAATAGTTAAATCCGTGCTATTTATGGCGTTTGTTAGTGTTTAGTATTGCATCGTATTAATACAAACTATCTACCATGGAAACACAATCTAACCGCAGGCAGTTCCTGCAAACTACAGCACTTGTTGGTACAGGATTGCTGTTACCCATTAATAAGCTAAAGGCGCTTCAGATACCGCCGGGCAAAACACCCGCACTCACAGCCGACGAAATGGCCGCCATTGACGCGGTTTTAGGAAAGAAAGGCAATTATAAGGAAGCCGAATCGGTTTATACTATATCACTACCGAGAAACGACTTGAAAATGAAAATTAAAGGCGAACCCGTACCAATCCCTTTCGGCTTCGGCGGTTGGGTATCGTTTAAAAAGACCGTTGACGGTAAATCCGCGATGGTTATGAGCGATACCGTATTGCAAATGGAAGAAGTAAATCCACTGATCTCTGCGGCTCATGCGAATGGCCTGGAAATAGCTGCTATACATAACCATTTCTTTTATGAAGAGCCGCGCATATTCTATATGCATATCCACGGCATGGGAACGGTTGAGGAACTCGCTAAAAAATATGCGAATACCATTCGCGACAGCAAATTATTCCCGGCCAACCAGCCCACACCGTCAGCACCAACTGTTACGGGCAAAGAAAATTTTGACCTGCCTGCATTGGACGCTATTGTTAAAGCTACCGGTACGGTAAACGGGCCGACCTATAAATACACTATAGGCAGGGCCGATCTAAAAGTTATGGCGATGGGCGTGGAAATGACCACCAATATCGGGCTGAATACATGGGCATCATTCGCGGGCAAACAGGAAGACGCGCATATCGCAGGTGATATTGCCATGCTGCAAAGCGAGGTAAATACGGTCATCAAAACTCTTCGGACGCATAGCCTTGAAGTAGTAGCCGTACACAACCACATGCTTGGCGATGACCCACATATGATCTTCCTCCACTATTATGGACGGGGCAACGCAGCAACATTGGCGCAGGGTTTCCGGGCGGCCTTAGATGTGTTAGGCAAAGCGCCGATGGGCGGCATGAAAATGTAATGGAACTCTATCGCCTCAAAGATCTGGTGATTTATTTTCTAAAATTAGGAACCTGGGGTTTTGGCGGTCCGGTGGCTTTGGTGGGTTATATGCACCGTGACCTGGTAGAAGATAAAGGCTGGCTTACCGAGGAAGATTATAGGGAGGGTTTGGCTTTAGCCCAACTCGCTCCGGGGCCATTGGCTGCACAATTGGGCATCTACATCGGTTTTGTACATTACAGGTTCATCGGTGCGACTTTGGCGGGACTTGCATTTGTGCTGCCCTCTTTTATCATGGTCGTATTATTAGGCATGGCTTACCAGCTTTATGGCGGGCTGGCCTGGATGCAGGCGGTGTTTTATGGTGTCGGTGCCGCGGTGATTGGTATTATCGGGATGAGCGCCTGCAAGCTGACTGTAAAATCCATCAGCAAATTTGAATGGGCGGCCATGAAAGCGAAATGGCTGTTATGGCTGTTTTATGCCATTGGTATCGTTACTACCGTGGTTACCCAAAAAGAAGAGATCGTGTTATTTCTGGGTTGCGGTTTCTTATATATGCTGATCAAAGCGCCGCCGCGTTGGATCAGGAAACCAGCCATATTACCTGCCGGGATCTTAATCAGTACCGGATTTTGGAAATACGATGGTAAGACTTTACAGGAAATCGCCTGGTTCTTCGCCAAAGCCGGAGCATTTGTATTTGGCAGTGGGTTGGCCGTTGTTCCTTTTTTGCATAGCGGCGTGGTGAAAGAGTTCGGCTGGCTAAACGAACACCAGTTTGTAGACGCAGTTGCCGTAGCCATGATCACGCCTGGGCCGGTAGTTATTACCGTTGGTTTTATCGGTTACCTGGTTGCCGGTTTTCCGGGGGCTTGTGTCGCCGCCTTGGCTACATTTCTCCCTTGCTATTTATTTACGGTAACCCTCGCGCCTTCGTTTAAGAAGATTGCGAAAAATACGAGTATCAAAGCTTTTGTTGAGGGGATAACCGCATCGGTTATTGGTGCTTTGGTTGGCTCGGTAATAATTATCGGCTTGCGATCTATTATTGATATCTCTACAGCTCTGATTGCTATTGCCGCCGTCCTGGCGTTATTATATGTCAAAAAAATACAGGAGCCCTATATCATGGGGGTAGCGGCTATTATTGGTATTGTCATTAAAATGCTTTGAATCAGGTAACTGAATAATATTAATAATTTTTAATTATGTAATTATAAATAAAAGAGGTTGTATCAAATGTGATATTACAAAAATCCGAACAGAATTATTTGGGTATGTAATCTCTGTGTTGCTCTGCGCATCACTCGGCGAACTTTGCGGTTAAATTTCTTTACTACTGAGATCGCTAAAAGGCACTAAGAACACAAAGGCCAAATATTATTTTATTGACATTACAGATAAATTCTTTTGATACGGCCTCTTTGTTAAATGTGAGGGTTTCATCCTGATTAATTTAATGGGTCACCTGGGTTCTTAACTCATTCATAAACTCTTTTTTATCACAACCAAGCGATACCGATAGTTTCCATCCGCCGGCTTTTTGTATGGCTTTAATTACAAAGTGGTTCCAGCCTTTTTCAAGCGGCAGCGCTTTAATAGCCTTTCCTGGCGTCGTAAACCCTCCTGCGTTAATGTCTTCCTTAATTAGTTTATTGTTCAGGTACACCTGGTAGCCGTCATCAGCGTTCAAATACATATCAAGGCGAGGCATATCCGGTTCAAGCAACAGGTTGGATAAGGAACGCGGACTGTATATCCAGAAACTCAAATAAGCAATGGCGTTTGTGGTTGGGCCGTCAAAATGAAGTTTGTTGAAATCAAATAATCCATCAGGAACATTGACAGTTTCCCAAAAATGGTTTTCAACCTGTTTGCCTGCAAAATAATCGTCCGGTTTTAAAACTTTTAACGGGTATGTGTTACTGATTTCCGCATCACTTTTCCCCGATATATCAAATGAGGCCAGCATCAAAGCGTTTTGTAATTTGCCATCGGCCCCGACCGCGGCCATGTCCTTATTACCCTTGTTATTAAAATCAACATCCAGGTTAACCAATATCCTGCGTACCAGGCTTATGGCTGTTGATGAAAGTATTGACGGGTCAATAGCGAAAACATATATTTTGCCCTCCCCGGATTTTAAAGATACCAGTGCTTTTCCTTCCGGTTTAAACTCGCGTTCACTACGGAGCACAGCAGCCGTTTTTAAGTATTCCGCACGTTTGTTCCATGTTTTCCAATCGGTATTACACGCATCCAATAAAATATCACCGTGTTTTACCAACTCGCCCGACAATCCATATTCCATAATTGGTTTATCTGATATTTCAGAAAAATAGAAGTCTGCATTGCCTAATCCGTTCATTATCCGGTCTGTTCCTGACGTAATAAACGAGGTGGCCTTTCTGTTAGTAAGTTCGGCAGGAAAAGGCAAGTATTTGTTAACCTCTTTAATATAAGAAGGGTTTACTCCCCATATCAATACATTGCCTCCTTTTTGTAAAATATCTTTTTTCAATTCAATAGATTTAGTATCGCCCGGCGTGTGTTGCCCGTCAATTATCAAAAGGATCGGGCCGCTTTTAGCAGGATGGTTACCAATCAAAACCCCCATTTGGCTTAACGTTTTATATAAAATTGAATCTTTGTCTGTTGATAATAGTATGACGCTCTTTATAGCTGTTGCCGGTTTATTAAAAGCCTGATTTTGATAGGGGGCTACCGTCTCTTTTACAATTGCAGTATCTGCAAATGAAGCACTTACGGCGTTAAGCAAAGGCCAGGTTTTATAAAGCGGTAACGAAGGGTCATAGCCCGGGTTAAGGGTAGTAGTGTAAGGTCCCAATCTTTCCGGCTGCACGCCCGGCTGATTTTCATGGTATTTGGCAAAAAATATACCATCAGTTGGTTTAGGTGCCCTGGTGGTATCAGACAAACCAAGTTCAAGAGGCTTTATGCCGTACCAAACAAGGTTAAATATAGACATGTAAGATGCCTGGTACTTTTTAAGCATATTTATAAGCCTGGTAGCTTCCCCGGCGACACCTTCCATCCGTCCTTGTTGCGATTCATAGGACCGGTTTCCATTATATACTGCGGTTTGACGCGGCGTTGCATAATAAGCCATGCCAGCCTCACCTATGCCCCATGGTTTGCCTTTTGATGCCAGGTCTCTGTAATTCTCATCACTGCCACCGTAGTGACCAACTATAACCGGCGAGTTCAGGTTTGCCTGTGTTTCACCGTCGCCGGATATCCATGCCCGCGACGGATCTAGCTCCCGTGTAATTGATATCCATTTATTAATTTCAGCTACTTGTCTTTTTATCAAAGTGTCTGGTGCATGAAAAACGCCTATCGCTACGGGTAAATTCTCGTTGCAAACACTCCACCCAAAAACGGCGGGGTGGTTACGGTCCCGTAAAACAAACCTTTTTAAATGCTCCTCACTATTTTTCCAATAAGCTTCTGCATCTATTTTCGGGCCGCCATCACTCGCCCACATGCCTGTTTCGTCCAGCACACAAATACCCATTTCATCAGCCATGTCTAAATAAAACTGAGGATAAGGCTGCGCATGCAGTCGCACAGCGTTGGAATGGCTGTTTTGCAAAAGTTTAAACCAGGCCCAGGCATAACGGCGTGTCATTTGTGGTATGCCCATAAAATGCCAGGAATCGCCTTTTAATACAATTGGCTTCCCGTTAAGGCATAGTTTGCTGCCGTGCAAGGTAAACTCCCGCCAGCCAAAACGCGTATATTGCTTGTCAACATCATGGTTGCCTTCCTTAAGGTCAATCACCAGGCCATAAAGATCAGGATGTTCAATGTTCCACTCCTTAAGTTTGCCGTTTACTTTTATATTTAAACTTACGGTTGCCTGTGAGTTTGGTTTAACGCTGATTCTTTTGGCGGGTAAGGCGAGCGTTGCATTTCCCAGTTCCCATTTTGGTTCCGGGGCGCTGAGTACATCCTTCCCCGCGAGGTTTATCCACGGCGATATAATACCCGAAACACTTACCTCACGCACTTTGTTGGTAGTGTTAGTAATTGTCGCTTCAACGGTAAGTATATCAGTTGTTAAAGATGGCTTAATAAAGGTATTCTGAATGTTTACTTCGGGTTTAACCACCAGGTTTACATCCTGCCATATTCCTATTGCATGCTGTCCCCAAAAAGAGCCCGCAACGTGTATGCGCCGGCCATATTTACCGGGCTGGTTAAATAATTGCGCATCGGCAACCCAAACTAAAAGCTCGTTGTCCTGATCTTTTTTTATCATATCAGTAATATCAACCTCAAAGGGTAAAAATATTTCGAAGTTTTCTGCTACCTTATGTTTGTTAATGAATATTTGAGCATAGCCACCAATAGCTTCGAAATGAAGAATCAGCCTTTTGCCTTTCCATTCTTTTTTATACGGGATAGTGCGCATTAGCCAGCCTGCCCTTATGCTTTCCCATTTTTTGGGATAGCTGGGATACGTGAGAAAATCACCACCGGTACCATTGCCTGCTGCAAAACTGTTAACGTTCCAGGGACTGGGTACTTTAACAGGAGTACGTTCCCAGTCAGGGTTTTCAGGAAGTACCGGGTTTTTAATTTTTTCAATCCCAAGTTTTTCCGCCTTTTCAACAGGCAAAAATTGCCATTCGCCGTTAAGGCACAAGCTTTCCCGAAAAGGTTTTTCCTGCTGTGTCACAAACTCGCCGGTAGGCGCAAATTCACGGGTAAAACGGATCTGCTGCGCAAACAAACAGGGTATTGTACCTGAGGCTACCACTATAAACGCAAAAAACCGAAGTCTGAAATTTCTCTTAATAAAGTTTAACATTTGATTAGGTAATAATAGTGATCTTACGAATTTTAAACACTAAGTAACAATCATTACATAATAAATGAATAATAAAAAATTAATTAAAATAGGCTTTAAGCTATTAAACAATCGATTGTTAAAATTTATAACAAATAATTTTTTTTTATAAAAAAGATGAGATAAATACACACTCTATAAAACATCCGCCAGTACGGTATTAAAGGGTTTTGGAATAGCAGGCGATGATCAGAGTTTTGTATGGGCAAAAGCGGTTATTGAGGGAAATACTGTAATTGTTTCATCAACCCAAATTCTCGTCCCGGCAGCGGTAAGATACAGGGCAAACACATTAAAATTTTAAGCGTGTTTTTCCTTTTTTCTGATGTGCCGTTAGGTACATTCGTGGGTAGAATGTTGTTTTGGACGTTTCTGCCCACCAAAAGTCCCTGTGGGCAATCTCATTAAGTTGGGGGAAACAGGGTTCGGATTTCTTCCCAACCGCATTTTAGCCCCACCCAACCCTCCCTCCGGGGGGAGAGGAGGCGAAATTATTGAGCGTCAAAATAAAATTTAAACACATGCGGTTTCTACAGCCAAAACATTGGTGTACTAAACGCATTTTCATTTTGCTTTAAAAGCCTCTTTATTTCATTGAAATTGCTTAAGCGGATTTGCTATAAATGAAGTGTTATTCCCAAAGTAGTTTGTAGTTCAGTAATTGGCTGATTGGTTACTATACGTCCGGTAGTATTATCAGGATGCCCGATATTGGTGATGCTTATGCCGCTGGAAGTAACGTAATTAGCTCTTAAACCCACATCCCAGCTACCACCTAAACTGTAACGTACACCCGCACTGCCGCCATAAGCAAATGCCAACGATGATGAACTTTTCTGCTCAATGGTTAATGCAGTGGTAGTATTTGAGAGATCAAAAAAGGCCGT
This sequence comes from Mucilaginibacter sp., assembly GCA_028287865.1. Classification (GTDB taxonomy): domain Bacteria; phylum Bacteroidota; class Bacteroidia; order Sphingobacteriales; family Sphingobacteriaceae; genus Mucilaginibacter. The sequence goes on from JAQBOU010000123.1 coordinate 14,509, forward strand.
AATATCGGGAGAAGAAATGTTTTTTATAACACCCGCTGATGCCCTTAAATCAATTGTGAAATTTTTTACTAAAAACGAATATTGTGGACCCGCCATTAGATTATAACTATGATAACGGCCCACTGTAGTAACGGTGGCCTGATCTCTTTCAAAACTTGCAGTATAACCATTGGAGAGTGCTTGCGCATCATTGATGTTTAATTCTCCCTGATCCTGGAAAGAGGCTGTTATACCTATACCCAGGTTTTTATAAAAATAATAAGCGCCGTCCAATCCAAAAGTAGTCCCGTTTTTTGCAAAGCCAGCACTGTTGTTGCTATAACCCGACTTGCCAAAATTGCCGCCCGGCATAGATATTCCCCCTAAAAGAGTGATATAGTTTTGAACCTTTGGTTTATCGTCCTGTGCTTTTGCATTGAAAGATATAGATGTAAGTGAAATTAAAACTGCTGAAAGGACGGTAAGTGTTTTTTTCATGTTGTTATTAAGGAGGTTATTTATTTGAGTTTGAAGTTAAGCATGTTTACCTGATAGTAGTATCGGATATGCAAACGTATGAAGGATTGTAATAGTATCCATAGTAATTCTTAAAAAATGTTAAATTTTGTCTGTAACAAAACACTTACGGCATATTTGCTTAACATCTTTTGTTCTTTCATAAGGATTAAACACACGCTTTAACCCTAATGAATGGATGCTATATTAATTATTAATCGGGAAAACATTTTAAGGGGATTTTGATTTTTAGGTGTATGACTACAAATGTATACCCTGGTAAACCCTACCCCCTGGGCGCCACATGGGATGGCGAAGGGGTTAATTTTGCGCTTTTTGCTGACAACGCCACCGGCGTAGAACTTTGTTTATTTAAAGACAAAGATGACGAAATAGAATCGGAGAAAATTAAAATAGAGGAAAGAACACACCAGGTTTGGCATGTATATCTGCCAGGTGTAAAGCCGGGACAATTGTACGGTTACCGGGTTGATGGCCCTTATGAACCTGACAACGGACATCGTTTTAACCGTAATAAACTATTGCTTGATCCTTATGCCAAGGCTATGTCAGGTGTAATTGACTGGCACGATGCATTGTATAGTTACGAAATAGGCAGCCCGGAAGAGGATCTGAGTTTCAGCGAACTGGATAGCGCTCCTTTTATCCCTAAATCTGTAGTTATCGATCCTGGGTTTGATTGGGAAAATGATCAACCTTTAAAAATACCCTATCACCAGTCAATTATTTACGAAGCGCATGTAAAAGGATTTACCAAGCTTAATCCCGATATACCTGAAAACATCCGGGGCACTTACGCGGCAATCGGACATGCGGTTACTATCGATTATCTAAAGAAGTTAGGCATCACTGCTATTGAGCTGATGCCGGTGCATCAGTTTATCAGCGACCGTTATTTGGCAGAAAAGGGCCTTTGTAATTATTGGGGATATAACACTATAGGTTTTTTTGCGCCGGATGTCCGCTATTCTTCCAGTGGTTCCATTGGTCAGCAGGTTACTGAGTTTAAGCAAATGGTGAAAGAACTCCATAAGGCGGGTATTGAGGTGATTCTTGATGTGGTTTACAATCATACTGGTGAGGGTAACCAACTTGGTCCTTCTCTTTCTTTTAAAGGGATCGATAATGCTTCTTATTATCGCCTGGTTGATGATAACAAGCGTTTTTATATGGATTATACAGGTACGGGCAATACACTGAACGCCATGCTGCCCAATGTACTCCGTTATATTATGGATAGCCTGCGTTACTGGATACTTGAAATGCATGTGGATGGTTTCCGTTTTGACCTTGCAGCGACACTTGCCCGGGAATTGCACGAAGTGAACCGATTGAGCGCCTTTTTTGATATCATTCACCAGGATCCTGTTATCTCACAGGTGAAATTGATCGCCGAACCCTGGGACATTGGGGAAGACGGTTACCAGGTAGGCAAGTTTCCACCGGGCTGGGCAGAATGGAATGGTAAGTTCCGTGACTGTATCAGGGATTATTGGGCCGGCGCCGACAGTATGCTGGGGGAGTTTGCTTTGCGTTTAACCGGTAGTCCGGATCTTTACCAGGATGATTATCGCAAGCCCACAGCAAGTATCAACTTTATCACTGCACATGACGGCTTCACTCTGAACGACCTTGTATCGTACAACGAAAAGCACAATGAGGCAAACGGAGAGGATAATAATGATGGCGAAAGTCATAACCGTTCGTGGAACTGCGGAGCAGAAGGGCCTACCGATGATGAAATGGTTTTACAACTGCGCCGCCGGCAACAACGTAACCTGCTTGCTACGTTGTTCTTATCGCAGGGAGTACCAATGCTTTTAGCAGGCGATGAACTGGGCCGTACACAACAAGGCAACAACAATGCTTACTGCCAGGATAATGAAATTTCCTGGTTGAATTGGGCGGCAGCTGATAAAGGTTTGTTAAATTTTACCCAAAGCCTGATCAATTTACGCAAGCAACATCCTGCATTCCGCCGCCGGCGCTGGTTCCAGGGGCAGCCCATAAAAGGAAAGGGTGTGGAGGATATTGCCTGGTTCCTTCCGGATGGTACACAAATGACAGACGAGAACTGGAACGCTGACTTTGCAAAATCATTGGGAATATTTTTAAATGGTAAGGGGTTGCATTACGTAGGGCCCAAGGGCGAACAGATCTTCGATAATAATTTTTATCTCGTTTTTAATGCCCATGACGAACCGTTGGATTACCGCTTACCCCAAAAAATATATAGTAAGCAATGGGCGAAAGTTTTGGATACCAGCGAGGATGAAACTAAAGAACAGTTTTTTAGTGAAAATGAGGAGATCAGGATAAATGGACGTTCAATTGTTTTACTACAACATCCAATTGTAAAAAATGTATCAGAACAGGAAGATAGGGGTAAATTTTGACAGGCAAGGTATAGCTAAGATCCGGTTATGGGCGCCTGGTGCAAATGAAGTTGCCGTACGGTTAAATACGCATAAAGCAGATCTGCCGCTGCAATCGGTTGGGTTTGGTTATTGGGAATTACTTACCGGTATGCTTAAACCCGGGGATCAATATAAAATGATACTTGATGGCAGCAAAGAATTGCCTGATCCTGCATCGCTCTCCCAGCCTGAAGGAGTTCATGGAGCCTCTGAAGCGGTAGATCTGAATATTTTTGAATGGACAGACCACACGTGGGTAAATCCGCCATTGGAAGATTACCTGATCTATGAACTGCACACCGGAACTTTTACCCCTCAGGGAACCTTTAAAGGGATAATTGACAAACTGGATCATTTAATTGAACTGGGCATAACGGCCATCGAAATTATGCCTGTGGCACAATTTCCGGGTAATAGAAACTGGGGGTACGACGGTGTTTTTCCTTATGCAGTACAAAATACCTATGGTGGTTATAAGGGATTGATACGGTTAATAGATACCTGCCATAACAAAGGACTAGCAGTGATTCTGGATGTTGTTTATAACCACCTTGGCCCGGAAGGAAATTATTTTACCGAATTCGGGCCTTATTTTACAGACAAATATCATACGCCCTGGGGGAATGCCATTAATTTTGATGACGCGTGGTGCGATGGCGTAAGGAGCTATTATTTGGAGAATGCACTCATGTGGTTCAGAGACTTCCATGTTGACGCCCTTCGCCTGGATGCTGTGCATGCTATAAAAGATTTTAGCACTAAGCATATCCTGCAGGAAATAAAAGAAGAAACGGATAAACTGATCGCTTTTACCGGCAGGAAACATTACCTACTGGCAGAGCTGGACCTTAATGATCACCGGTTTATAGACCCAATAGATAAAGGCGGCTATGGAATGGATGCCCAATGGATTGATGAATTTCATCATGCACTGCGGGTAGCCGCCGGAGGTGAGCGGGATGGCTATTATTCAGACTTTGAAGGTATTGCCCATCTGGCAAAATCCTACAAAGATGCCTATGTGTATGATGGTATCTACTCAGCGCACCGTTTAAAGACCTTTGGCAACAAACCAGAGGAAAATCCCGGTCAGCAATTCATCGTATTTTCGCAAAACCACGACCAGGTAGGCAACCGTATGCTTGGCGAACGGAGCAGTATGCTGTTCAGTTTCGAAATGCAGAAGCTAATGGCCGGGGCGGTAATGGTGAGCCCTTATTTACCTTTATTATTTATGGGAGAAGAATGGAGCGCGCGCAGTCCTTTTCAGTATTTTATAAGTCATAGCGACCCGGACCTTGTTGAAGCCGTGAGAAAGGGACGGAGAGCCGAATTTGCCGCATTTCACAGCGGACAGGAAACGCCCGATCCACAGGCGGAAGAAACTTTTCAAAGATCTGTGTTGAATTGGGGCGAAACAAATACAAAAGAAGGCCGGAAAATGCTGGATTATTACAAAACTCTCATTGGGTTGCGTAAGCAATTACCGGCGCTTGGAAATCTCAACCGTAAAAATTTAGAAGTAGCTTTTGACGAAGGACAGCAAACCCTGATGCTGAAGCGCTGGCATGAATCGCAGCAGGTGTGTTGTTTAATGAATTTTTCAGTACGACAGCAGGAGATGGCATTGCCTGACGTCAAAAGCCGGACAAAAATATTGGATTCTGCTGATGCCCGGTGGAACGGTACCGGCTTGTCACCTGATACAGGTTCTGACCCAACGAAAGTTAAAATCCAGCCTCAATCTTTAATCATTTACACGTCTGACTATGTTTAACCCGGTAAGTACGTATCGCATACAATTTCATAAAGGCTTCAATTTTGATGATTTTGAGGGTGTGATTCCTTACCTGGAAAAACTGGGAATAAGCACCATTTATGCATCTCCAATATTTAGGGCTGTACCCGGCAGTATGCATGGGTATGATACGGTAAATCCGTTGGAGATAAATCCCGGGATAGGTACTATTGAACAGCTCAGGAAGATCAGCAGGGAGCTACAGCAGAAAGGGATCAGCTGGGTACAGGATATTGTACCCAATCATATGGCCTACCACCAGGATAACCGGTGGTTAACGGATGTATTGGAAAAAGGGCCTTTATCAAAATACAAAACTTTTTTTGACCAAAGCCTGGCCGATGAGTTTTTTAAAGGACCCATCATGGTGCCGTTTTTAGGTGCTGATCTTGATGAAGCTATTCAAAATAATGAAATCAAGATTGCCTGGCAAAATCAGCACCTGGTGTTTACCTACGCCGGGCAAACCTGGCCGCTAAATTTGAATGGCTATGTTACCGTCTTCGGCAATGCCGGTACTGAATCACCGGCTTTAATTCAATTAGTAGCGCAATTTAAAAGCATTAAAAAAATAAAAGATCGGGATGCATTCACTTTAGCTTTTGATGAGTGGAAAGTTCAACTGGAAGGCCTTAAAAATGATAATGCAATTAATGATTATTTGCATAAATGCCTGTTGGTGGTAAATAATGATAAGGCTGCTTTATTGAGGATAGCCGGTCAGCAATACTATCGGTTATGCAGTTGGAAAGAAACGGATCATCAAATAAATTTCCGTCGTTTTTTTACCGTTAACGGGCTCATTTGCCTGAATATGCAAAATCCGGAGGTTTTTAATGAATTTCACCGGCTGATTATTTCTTTAGTAAGAGACAATGTTTTCCAGGGATTGCGGATAGATCATGTAGATGGTTTGTTTGACCCATCAGGTTATCTTAACCAGTTGCGGAAACTTGCAGGTGAAGATACCTACATTGTAGTGGAAAAGATATTGGGCAGCAAGGAAAAATTAGCACCATGGCCAATACAGGGCACCAGTGGGTATGAATTTCTTGCGCAGGTAAATAACCTGTTAACATGGCAGCAAAGTGAACCTGAATTTTCTGGTTTTTATAAAGAATTAACCGGCAACGATAAGCCTGTTGAACAACTGATACCGGATAAAAAGGCCTACATCCTGAATCATCATATGGCAGGTGAGTTGGATAACTTAGCTGATCTGTTTTTTAGGATATGTAAAATAGCAGCAGACAGGGCAGAAATAAAGCAGGCTATCAGCTTATTCCTGATTCATTTTCCTGTTTACCGGTTTTATGGGAATCATTTTCCATTAAAGGATGGTGAAGCGGCAGGAATAAAGAAAATTTTATCAGGTATAAAAAAATCGCACAAAAAACTTCATGATGCAATAGAAGTACTGGAAGATACATTACTGGGAAATCATAAAAATAGCGATGAGGCGCGTGGATTTTATATGCGCTGCATGCAATTTACCGGGCCGCTGATGGCTAAAGGCGTGGAAGATACCCTTATGTATACTTATGAACGCTTTAGCGCACATAATGAAGTAGGTGATGCACCCGGTGCATTCGGGATCTCTCAGAACGAATTTCATGAGAAAATGAAATACCGGCAAAAGGAGTGGCCCTTTTCAATGAATGCCACCGCTACGCACGATACCAAAAGGGGAGAAGATATAAGGGCACGTTTAAACGTGCTGCCGGATATAGCAGCAGAATGGCTACAGGCAGTAAAGAGATGGCAAAAGCTGAACAGGAGTCTTAAACAGGTGGGCGCTCCGGATGCCAATGATGAGTATTTTATTTATCAAACGCTTATGGGCGCATATCCGATGCCCGGCGAGGCGGATGGAAAATTCGATGAAAGAATACAGACTTACCTGGAAAAAACTATGCGGGAAGCGAAGCTGCATTCAGATTGGGCAGTTCCAAATGAACAATATGAGGCAGCTGTAAAGCAATTTTCCGTTGCCTTGCTCAATCAAACCAAACCATTCTGGAAAAGCTTTACGGAGTTACATCAAAAAGTAGCAGATTTCGGTATCATCAATTCCCTGGTTCAGGTGCTTTTGAAATTTACCTGTCCCGGTGTGCCGGATACCTACCAGGGATGCGAGCATTGGGATTTAAGCCTGGTAGACCCCGATAACCGGCGCCCGGTAGATTATACAGGGCACAATAATTTACTTAACAAAGCAGAAAGATCATCCATAAAAACTCTTTGGAAAAACAGGTTTAACGGGCAGATAAAAACATGGCTTGTAAAACAACTGTTGCAGGAAAGAAAACAAAACCCGCTGCTTTTTGCAGAAGGTGACTATACGCCACTGGAGGTTAAAGGAAAACATGCTGCACATGTGCTGGCATTTGCCCGCTGTTATAAACTAACATGGTACCTAACGGTTGTGCCGTTGAATACCGCCCGTTTATGCGTGATACAAGGAAAAGAGTCTACTGAGCCAGATTGGGAAGACACCAGGATCATGCTACCGGATGATGCTCCTGAAAAGTTTAATAATATTTTGGAGGGAACTTCAGGAACCTGTAAAGGTGAAATTGCTGTAAAAGTACTTTTTAAAACTATTCCGCTGGCTTGGCTCAAACTGTCACACCCCGATGGCGGACGAAGCACAGGTATTTTAATGCATATCAGCTCTTTGCCTTCACCATTCGGCGTTGGGGATATGGGGCCGGCGGCGAAACAGTTCGCGGATATGCTGCATCAATGTAACCAGTGCTACTGGCAGTTATTGCCTTTAGGGCCTGTGGGTGCACAGGGAGGTTATTCTCCATACAGTTCAAGCTCGAGCATGGCCGGCAATATTTTACTGATAAGCCCTGAATTACTGGTTGAGGATGGGTGGTTAAAGCAGGATGACCTGGATAAACACTACTTAACCGTCTCTGATAAAGTGAATTATAAAGCTGCCGGAAAAGTAAAGGCAGTATTGCTAAAAAAAGCCTGGTCGAACTTTAAACAGGATGACTCAGCCTTTTTGAAGGATAGATACATTGAATTTTGTGAAAAGGAAGTTAGCTGGCTTTCCGACTATGCGCTGTATGCAGTATTAAAACAACACCATAAAGATGAACCATGGTACTTGTGGCCCGATGCTTTGAAGCAAAGAAATAAGGAGGCGTTGGGGGATTTTTGCATTAACAATCAGGACGCAATAGAAAAGGAAAAATGGTTGCAGTTTATTTTTCAAAAACAATGGCAACAATTAAAAACCTACTGCAATAATTTAGGTATACGCCTTTTTGGAGATCTGCCTTTTTATGTAAGTTATGATTCCGTTGATATATGGACAAATCCGGAGATCTTTAGTTTGGATGAGCAGGGCAATATGCAATACATAGCGGGTGTGCCGCCTGATTATTTTAATGCAGAAGGGCAGTTATGGGGCATGCCGGTATTTAACTGGGATAAACTTAAATCACAGAACTACAATTGGTGGGTACAGCGGATCACGAAAAACCTCGAACTGTTTGACTTATTACGCCTCGATCATTTCAGGGCCTTTGCAGCTTATTGGGCCGTGCCCGCTACGGAAAAGACTGCCCGGAATGGCAGCTGGATCAAAGGCCCGGGGAGTGATTTCTTTAAAGCGTTAAAAAATGAACTTGGTGAACTTCCGTTTGTTGCGGAAGATTTGGGCGATATTGACGATTCGGTATATGAATTGCGCGACGAATTTGATTTGCCCGGAATGCGGGTGCTTCAGTTCGCTTTTAATGACCAGTTAGCGCTTTCACCGCATATCCCGCATAATTATATAAAACATTGTGTAGTCTATACAGGTACGCATGACAACAATACCATCAAAGGCTGGTACCGTAATGAAACCGAAAAGTCAGTACGGAAAAATATAAAACGTTATGTCGGGTCATCCATAAAAGAAAAACATATTCATGAAACATTTATCCGCATGGTAATGTCATCGGTAGCGCAAACAGCTATTATCCCGTTACAGGACCTGCTCGGCCTGGATGAAACCGCACGCATGAATGTTCCGGCAGCAGCCGAAGGGAACTGGGCCTGGCGCCTTACATCAACAGAACTGCCTTCAAAACTTACTAAAAAACTGGCTAAGTGGACAAAAATGTATAACAGGATGAGTGGATAAAGTTTGTTGGACGTTACCCGGGTTTATGGATCATTTTAGCTTTCCACCAGTAACCGTGAAGTATAATCGGTGTTGTTTGATTATGGATAGGATGAGTTTAATAGCAGTCCTGTCTTCTCTAATTACTGGTGTGCTATCATATCCGGTTTACGTTCACCTTCGTCAATATGGTTTAAGCGACCGCCGATAAAATAATAATACAGAAAATGTTCGTGTCCGCTCGGATCAGTGGTGTCAGCATTTCTGTATACCGTGCGTGCAGGTGATGCTTCAACCAGGTTGGCAAAATGTACGGAGCTTTTCATAGTGACGGTTTAAAGTATGAAATTGAGTAATAACCGATAGGTTTAGTTACGCTTCCTCTTTAAAATAAACCTTGTAATAGTTCATGTGCTTGTCATCATCAAAGCCTTTTTCAATGAGTTCTTTATCGCCATGAATATAGATGTGAAAGTTTTTATCCAGCTTTAACACACTTTTATAAACGCGTGATTGCTTTTTTACGGCATTGTCCGAGATCTCGAAGGTATCAGCAATCGGGCTGTCAAATTCCTGCTCGTACTGGCTCTTAAAGGTTTTAAACGATTCAATAGCCTTCGGATTACCGATCACTTCGCCGGTAAACTCGTCCATATCAAAAGTATCTTTTTCTTTAAAATACTTCATGCTGCGGTTAAGCAGGTCTATCTTATCGGCTTTGCTCATTTCAAACTCGTCATCCAGCTTTTGGGTAACAAAATTTTTATAGATACCAAGGGTATTGCTGGTTTGGTTAAAGCTGTCGTTGCGGATTTTTAGCTGTAAAAACTGGTCTTTCCAATAAACGGCAGCATCCTGTCCGCCATTGGTTTTATCAATCACCACCACCTTATAGCCGTTTTCTTTTTCGATATTAAATATCAGGGCGCCTTTATCCAGTTTGTTAATGTTGATGGCATTCTCCTCATAATCCACCTGGAAGCCGCCTTTTTCGGGATAAACTTTTAAATAGGTTTCCTTATTCTCCGATTTAAAAATGCCGATTGCATCCAATGGGTTGCCTTCTATCTGTACCTTGTTAAAATAAACTACATAAAGTTCACCGCCCTTTATATTTGGGTGATTGGCCACTTTATACAGGTGTTTGGCAATCTGCTCCGATGCTTCATGAAACTTTTCCTTATCAGCAAATACCTGTGTGGCAAAGTGGTGCAGTTCGTTCAAATTAAGATCGCCGCTGCTGTGGGTGAGGTGGTAAACCTCGTTTGCTTTTTCAAAAGGCTTTAAAAAATACTGCATCAGCAGGTTAGGGATAATGTCATCCTTTAATGCAAGCGGATGATCAGACAAAGAATACATTTCACTTGCCGCCTGGTTGCCAACGTGATGTACCGAAATAGTATCGAGCGAAGCTTCAAAAAAAGTTACCATAATTGACTGCGAAAGTAAGGAAATATTGTTCAGAGCGGTGGTTTTTCCGTCAGCTTTCCGATAGCCGGGTCGCTGTGCGAGATCATTTCGCACACCTTTATAGCGGCCCCTTCAAAATCTTCTGCATGTTCATGCAGTAACAGCCAATCGCCTTGCCGCTCATCGGCAGCGATAAAAAAGGCGCCAAGCTCAGGAATGTTATTTTTTAAATTTTGATGACGATCCTTGCTGGTAGCCACCCATATACCATTCAATTCAGGTTGATTATCGCGTTTGCGAAGTATCACCATGATCTTTTTACCCAGGTAGATGTAATGCATGCCAAACATTTTTTTAACAATTATACCGGCAGGCAAATAATCAAATACAAAATCAAATGGAGCGGGCTTTACCATAATGTTAGTCATTAGTCTTAGTCATTGTGTCACTGATCATTAGTCATTAAGACACGCGTGATCAGGACGCTGTTTACAGATCATGTGCGATTAGATTACCAAAGATCACTTTTAATTATCGAACTTTGCAATCAGTCATTAAAGTATAAAAATGACTGATAACCCAATGACTAATGATCAAACTATCGTTGCACTTGCTACCCCTAACGGAACTGGTGCAATAGGCGTTATCCGCCTTTCGGGACCGGAAGCGATCACTATTGCCAACAGCGTTTTTAAGGGAAAGGACCTCACCAAACAGGCATCGCACACCATCCATTTAGGGAGTGTTGTGGATGGCGATATTGTTATGGATGAGGTATTGATGTCGTTGTTCATAGCTCCCAGGTCCTACACGCGCGAAAACGTGGTAGAGATTTCCTGTCATGGATCTTCGTATATTATAGAATCGATTATCAGGCTGCTGTTGAAAAAAGGTGCACGCTCGGCCACAGCAGGCGAGTTTACCTTAAGGGCATTTTTAAACGGGCAGCTGGACCTTTCGCAGGCCGAAGCGGTTGCCGACCTGATCGCATCCAACTCCAAAGCATCCCAACAGGTGGCTTTACAGCAGTTAAGGGGAGGCTTCAGCAGCCAGTTACGGTCGCTGCGCGATCAGCTGGTGCAGTTTGCTTCGTTAATTGAGCTGGAGCTTGATTTTGCCGAAGAAGACGTAGAGTTTGCCAACCGCGACCAACTTAAAAGATTAATTTACGAGATAAACGGGGTAATTGTTAATTTGATCAGCTCGTTTGAATTGGGCAATGCCATTAAACAAGGTGTGAACACCGTTATAGCGGGCAGACCCAATGCGGGCAAATCAACCCTGTTAAATGCTTTGCTGAACGAAGAACGTGCTATTGTAAGCCATATCCCCGGCACTACGCGCGATACGATTGAAGAAGTATTAAACATTAACGGAATTAATTTCAGGCTGATTGACACCGCCGGGATAAGGGAAGCTACGGATGCCATTGAGCAGATAGGGGTGGAGCGCACCATGGAAAAGATCAGCCAGTCGGCGTTATTGCTTTATGTGTATGATGCTGCGCAGATAACCATTGCCGAACTGAATGACGATTTAGAAAGCCTGCAAAAGCCGGGTATAACCATACTGGCGGTAGCCAATAAAGCAGATCTGCTCTCAGCCGAGGAATTAGCCGCTTTGCCCCATACACAGCAGGCTATCATCATCTCCGCAAAAGAAAAACAGCACATTGATGAGCTAAAACAAAAAGTATATTCCTCGGCCATAAAAGGCAAGTTAACAGGCGATGAAACACTGGTAACCAACATCCGCCACCTGGAAGCCCTGCAAAAAACCGAAGAAGCATTAGCCAGGGTATTAAGCGGAATTGACACCGTTACATCTGATTTTTT
>JAQBOU010000104.1 GCA_028287865.1 Mucilaginibacter sp.
CTTTTTTATATTTGTGGTATTAAATATCATCTGCCGTATTTATAAATTCAGCCTGTGGCAATATCTTAAATTCATCAGGGAAGAAATACTGATCGTGTTCGGTACTTCGTCGTCCGAATCTGTTTTACCCCTGATGATGGAAAAAATGGAGAAATTTGGCTGTTCCAAATCTGTTGTGGGTTTGGTTATCCCGGCAGGTTACTCCTTTAACCTGGATGGTACCACCATTTACTTGTCTATGTCAGTTATCTTTTTAGCGCAGGTGTTCCATTTGCCGCTTACCTTGTTGCAGCAGCTGACTATTATCGGTATTTTAATGATCACCTCAAAGGGTGCAGCGGGTGTAACCGGCAGCGGCTTTATTATATTGACATCAACCCTGGCAGCCATTAAAATTATCCCCGTGGAGGGTGTTGCTATTTTGCTTGGGGTAGACAGGTTTATGTCTGAGGCGCGTGCCATTACTAATATGATAGGCAACGGGATAGCTACTATTGTAATTGCCAAGAATGAGGGCGAATTTACTCACCGATCGATCCCTTGAAGGATGAGCTTTTGATTAGGAAAAGCCAAATTTAATTATTAAGTTAATTTATAAACTTTTAATTTAATTATTAGTTTAATAATAAAACTATTAATTATGGGAATGTCTACAAAAACACTATTAGCATTATTAGGCCTAATGTTAATTGCAATGCGAAAAAGGAGTAAGAAAGCCAGTTTACAATCCAGGGAACCAGCGGCTAATCCATTAAATAGTATCAGTCTTTAAACATTTACTTTTATTTTTGACCGGTGGTTATATTGAAAATCTATCGGTTATGAAAATAAAGAAATCAACGTTGTTATCACTGTTCGCAGTAATATTATTCTTTGCTTTTTCGACGATAAAAGCACAGGCACAGGAATATGTTTCGCCCACAAAAGCGGCTCAAACGGGCCGGTCGCCCGGGGTTAAGGTGAAGCTGATAAGCAGCAATGGCACAACCAAAACCTACGTGCTGGTATTTGCCAAAGGCGATGAGATCATGTCGGGTTTAACGGAGTTTGCTGTAAAATACAATGTAAAAAGTGCACACTTCACTGCTATTGGGGATGCTACCAGCGCTAAAATAGGCTGGTATGTAGGATCGCGGAAAATGTTTAAGGTAAATAACATTAATGAACAGTCTGAAATTACCTCGCTGATCGGGGACATAGCCCTATCCAATGGCAACCCGGTTGTACATGCACACATTAACCTTGCCGCCGCAGATGGCACGGTACGGGGCGGTCATTTGCTGGAAGCATTTGTAGCTCCCACGCTGGAGGTAATGATGACAATTGAACCCGCACCGCTTTATAAGAAACCCGACGTGGAATTTGGCTTGAATGTCATCGATCCGGATCACCAATAAAAATGTGACGATTTATTTACTTACCGGTGGTGATTGAGGGCTAAATTTAATTTGACATTCGATCAAAAACTTTAGCTTTGCGCTACAAATTCAAAGATCCAATGAGTGTACTCGTAAATAAAGATTCCAAGGTTATAGTTCAGGGTTTTACAGGTAATGAAGGTTCTTACCATGCATCACAAATGATTGCTTATGGTACGCAGGTTGTAGGTGGCGTAACGCCGGGTAAAGGTGGCCAGCAACACCTGGAAAGACCTGTATTTAATACTGTAGCTGATGCCGTTAAACAAACAGGCGCTGATGTGTCCATTATATTTGTACCTCCTGCATTTGCAGCCGATGCGATAATGGAAGCTGCGGAAGCCGGTATAAAGGTTATTGTTTGTATCACCGAAGGTATCCCTACAAAGGATATGATAATGGTGAAGGAATATTTGACGGATAAAGACACGCGCCTTATAGGTCCTAACTGCCCGGGTATTATCACGGCTGATGAGAGCAAGATTGGTATCATGCCGGGTTTTATCTTTAAAAAGGGTAATGTTGGTGTGGTTTCAAAATCAGGTACATTAACTTACGAGGCGGTAGACCAGGTGGTTAAAGCCGGTATGGGCATCACTACTGCCATTGGCATAGGCGGCGACCCTATTATTGGCACCCCCACCAAAGAGGCGGTTGAATTATTAATGAACGATCCCGATACTCATGGTATCATTATGATAGGCGAAATTGGCGGCGGCATGGAAGCAGAAGCTGCCCTCTGGATAAAAGCAAACGGCACCAAGCCGGTTGTAGGATTTATAGCAGGCCAGACAGCTCCTCCGGGACGCCGTATGGGTCATGCCGGAGCAATTGTTGGTGGTGCCGACGATACAGCAGCAGCTAAAATGAAAATCATGCGCGAATGCGGTATCCGCGTAGTGGAGTCACCTGCCGAAATTGGCGCTGCCATGGCAGAAGAATTGGCGAAGTTAGTTAAGGCTTAAGATAAAAGGTTAACGGCGAAAGCTGAAAGATTTTTGCAGCTCTTTATTTAAATCCTGGTCAATTGGCCGGGATTTTTTGTGTGAAGCATTGTTGTAGTTTATTAAATTTTGTATCTATGTGGTGATACATCGATCTTTTAGTTATGGCCCTTAAAAATTTATTAAGAATTGTTGGTTCTGTTGTTTTATCCCTGGCTTGTTTTAATGTTGTCGCGCAGGGTTACAAGCCGCCGGTTTTTACAGATGCCAACCGCCTGAAAAAGATTGAGGCTGCCTACCCGGTTATCGATCAGCTTTATAAAAACTATGCCGAAAAGAACCATTGGCCGGGCATGGTTTATGGTATTGTGGTTGATGGAAAGCTGGTACATACAGGAGGTATGGGTTATACTGATATTTCGGCAAAAATTGCTGCTAATGAAACGTCCGACTTTCGTATTGCCTCCATGACTAAAAGCCTTACCGCCATGGTCATATTGAAGCTGCGCGATGAGGGTAAGCTGAAGCTTGACGACCCTGCTTACCTGTATATTCCGGAAATGAAAGGCATGCGTTATTTAACAAAAGATGCAACGCCTGTTACCATCAAAAACTTACTTACCCATGCTGCCGGATATCCTGAAGATAATCCGTGGGGCGACAGGCAACTGGCCACAACTGACGAGGAATTGGCAGCATTATATAAAAAAGGAATTTCTTTTTCTAATGACCCTGGGTTAGGGTTTGAATATAGTAACCTTGGTTTTGCCACGCTTGGATATATCATCAAAAAAGTTTCGGGCCAAACGTATGAACAGTACATCACAGAAAATATCCTGAAGCCCTTAGGTATGGTACATACTTATTGGGAATATGATACAGTGCCAAAAGATAAACTTGCGCACGGTTATCGTTGGCTGGATAATAAATGGGTGGAGCAGCCGCTGCTGCACGACGGTACTTACGGCGCAATGGGTGGCCTGATCACCACTATTGAAGACTGGAGCAAATACATGGCTGTTCACCTGGATGCATGGCCACCACGCGACGATGCCGAAACAAGCCCCGTAAAAAGGAGTTCAATCAGAGAAATGCAGTATCCATGGGATATGAATTATGTAGGCATAAGCACCAATAAGCCTAAAGGCCAACCCTGTGCTGAAGTGTCGGCTTATGGTTATGGCCTTGGGTGGGCCAAAGATTGTGAAGGCCGCGTTTACATCAGCCACTCCGGAGGGTTGCCGGGTTTTGGCAGCAATTGGAAAATAATGCCCGAATATGGCATAGGCGTGGTGTGCTTTGTTAACTTAACTTATGCCAATGCAGGCGCTGTAAACAACCATGTTTTGGATAGCTTGCTTACCCTGCCGGGTATAAAACCACGGCAACTGCTGCCTTCTGCTATCCTGGAGCAACGGAAAAATGAACTCCTAAAAGTAATTGCCGATTGGAGCACTGCCAAAGCCAGCGGCATTTTTGCCCAAAACTTTTTTATGGATTACTTCCCTGAAAAGTTAAAGGCTGAGGCATCAGCAGCTTTTGATAAAGCAGGTAAGATCATAGGCGTGGCCGATGTTGTGTCTGAAAATCAGTTAAGAGGGTACTTTATCATCCAATGCGAAAAAGCGAACATCAAGGCTGTATTTACATTAACGCCAGAAAATCCGCCATTGATACAGGCGTATCATTTGGATGTTGTGGAAAAGTAAGCCCGGAGGTTATAAGCTAAAAGGGAGAATTATAGAGTTAAAATCATAATTCAGCTTACGAATTTAAAAAGCAGTATTAACGCATTTAGTTCAGATATTCATTGCCCTGTTCTTTAGCACGGGGGAGGATATTTTCTTATCTGGCTTTAGCCTCAATGGTCGCTTTGTGAATTTTGGCTAAAGCCTGTAATTGCTTTTTTATAATTACTCCCGACCTGGAGGTCAGGGCGATTATAACGGAAATTTGATCGGGAAATAAATCCCTCTGCTGTCAAATAAATCATGCGTTGATTAATGGTGTTTTTAGTCAAAGCTGTGTAAACATCAGGAACGTAAACAAAATGGCAGCGGCAATTGTCGTATATTTATATAAATCCGAAAGTAGGGAAAGACTGAAAGATAAAGCTACCTGCTAAATCAAAAATAATCAGTAAAATCATGAATTTTAATAATCTAACACCCGATGAAGAAAGGGTAATACTATACAAAGGCACTGAAAGGCCGTTTACAGGCACACTATTAAACAATAAGGCACAAGGTTTATATACATGCAAAAGATGCGATACGCCTTTATATACTTCTGAATCAAAATTCGAATCACATTGCGGCTGGCCAAGTTTTGACGATGAGATACCAGGTGCGGTAAAAAGGGTACCTGATGCAGATGGACGGCGGGTAGAAATAGTATGTGCCAATTGCGGGGCTCATTTGGGCCATGTTTTTGAAGGTGAATATTTAACCCCTAAAAATGTAAGGCACTGTGTAAACTCTGTTTCAATGAAGTTTGTGCCCGTCGCTGATTAAGACTGTTTGTAAAACAGATCGTTCAGGCAGCTGATATTTTTTTGCACACCCGGTTGTGTAGGGTTCATGCAGCGCAAATTACTCAGGCTTAATCTTGTAATCTATTTTGTTTATAACTTATAGGGGATGTTAAAAACTTAAACTAACAGCGAAATGCATCATGCCCTATATTTGATTTAAGTTCTTTCGACGCCTTCAATTATTGCGGATGATCTAATCGGTAATAATAAAAGGGGCCATGTTAACATGAGCTAAAGCATAAATGATAAATTAGTTTGGCAGGGGATGAGTGAGGGGGATATTTGAGTAGTTAGCAGCGATAATAGTTTATCGGCAATTAATAAAAACTAGCGCTATGCTACCGCTGTCTGCCAGCCAATCGTCAGTGAATACGCTTAAAGGAAGTAAGGATAACAATATAAAGTAAAGCAGTACATGGAACAGGAGACCGAATTATTATTAAAAGAGAACAAGGACCGCTTTGTAATATTACCGATAAAGTATCCCGAGATATGGGAGATGTATAAGAAGTGCGAAGCAAGTTTCTGGACTGCCGAAGAAATAGATCTTTCTGATGATATGAAGCATTGGGAAAACATGAACCCGGGCGAAAAGCTTTTCGTATCACACGTGCTTGCCTTTTTTGCAGCCAGCGACGGGATAGTGAATGAAAACCTCGCAGTGAACTTCATGAGCGAGGTACAGTTGCCGGAAGCGCGTTGCTTTTATGGTTTCCAGATCATGATGGAAAACATCCACTCAGAAACTTACGCCTTGCTGATAGATACCTATATTAAAGACCCTGCAGAAAAGGATCGGTTATTTCACGCTATTGATACCATACCATGTGTGGGTAAAAAGGCTGAGTGGGCCTTGCGCTGGATCAATAACGGTTCATTTGCCGAGCGTCTGATAGCTTTTGCGGCTGTTGAGGGCATATTTTTCTCCGGAAGCTTTTGCTCTATCTTCTGGCTCAAAAAACGTGGCCTGATGCCTGGTTTAACCTTTAGTAATGAGTTGATATCGCGTGATGAAGGTATGCACTGCGAATTTGCGTGTTTGCTATACAAAATGCTGGAGAATAAACTTTCAAAAGAAGCAGCAACTGCGATCATTACTGATGCAGTTGAAATAGAAAAGGAATTTATTACCGAAGCCTTACCTGTTAACCTGATAGGGATGAACGCCAAGTTGATGAGTCAATACATTGAATTTGTGGCTGACAGATGGCTTGGTGAGCTGGGATACGACAAAGTTTATGGAGTATCAAATCCATTTGATTTTATGGAGATGATCTCGTTACAGGGAAAAACAAATTTCTTCGAAAAAAGAGTAGGGGATTATCAAAAAAGCGGTGTGCTCAATTCGCAGGAAAGCAAGTCTTTCTCGTTGGATGAGGATTTTTAAAGAAGTAGCAAGTAATTAGTATAAGGTAGCAAGATTGCCGGAATACAAACGCGAGCCCAACAATTATTAAATATTAACCAGTTAGTATCTTGATACCTGATACTAGCTACTAAAGACCAGAGGATATGTTCGTAATTAAAAGAGACGGGAAAAAAGAATCGGTAAAGTTTGACAAGATTACAGCACGCATCGAGAAACTGTGCTATGGGTTTCAATTGGTGGATCCGATTGATGTTGCAAAAAAGGTAATTGAAGGTTTGTTTGATGGCGTAACCACATCCGAACTTGATAACCTGGCTGCTGAAACGGCTGCATCATTAACTACCAAACACCCTGATTATGCTTTACTTGCTTCGCGGATCGCGGTGTCAAACCTGCACAAAAATACCATCAAATCATTCTCTGAAACCATGCGCATACTGCACGGTTATATTGATCCTAAAACAGGGAAAGACGCTTCAATGATCGCTGATGATGTTTGGGAAATAATTGAAAAACATGCCGAAGAGTTAGATAGCTCAATTATTTATGACCGTGACTTTGGCTTTGACTACTTTGGTTTTAAAACGCTCGAAAAATCATACCTGTTAAAGGTTAATGGAAAGATAGCTGAACGCCCTCAGCACCTGTTTATGCGTGTAGCCGTAGGCATCCATAAAGAAGATATTGAAAGCGCTATCAAAACTTATAACTTAATGAGTGAGCGCTGGTTTACACATGGTACCCCAACTTTATTTAATGCCGGTACCCCAAAACCTCAAATGTCATCATGTTTTTTAATCTCGATGAAGGATGACAGTATTGACGGAATCTATGATACATTGAAACAAACGGCTAAAATTTCACAAAGCGCAGGCGGTATTGGCCTTAGCATCCACAATGTAAGGGCTACCGGCTCATACATCAGCGGTACTAACGGTACCAGTAACGGTATTATCCCCATGCTGCGTGTGTTTAATGATACTGCCCGGTATGTTGACCAGGGCGGCGGCAAGCGCAAAGGCGCATTTGCTATTTACCTGGAGCCATGGCATGCTGATATATTTGAATTCCTTGATCTTCGTAAAAACCATGGTAAAGAAGAAATGCGCGCCCGCGACTTGTTTTATGCCCTTTGGGTATCTGACCTGTTTATGCAGCGCGTAGAAGCTAATGAAGAGTGGAGTTTATTTTGCCCGCATGAAGCACCGGGACTGGCTGATTGCTGGGGTAAAGAGTTTGAAGACCTTTACACCAGGTATGAAAAAGAAGGCCGTGCACGTAAGGTTA
>JAQBOU010000161.1 GCA_028287865.1 Mucilaginibacter sp.
GAATACAATGTTTCATATTCGTATATCGGCAAATCGGGCACAATGAGGCCATCAACACCAACCTCCGCAGCTTTTTTACAAAAGCGTTCAACCCCGTATTGAACAATCGGATTTAAATAGCCCATTAGCATAACCGGGATATTTACTCTTTTTCGCAGATTAGCTAATTGTTCAAACAATAAATTGAGGTTCATCCCATTTTCTAATGATTTTTGAGAACTGTGCTGAATAACGGGTCCGTCGGCGACAGGATCGGAGTAGGGGAATCCGATCTCCAGGAAATCAGCGCCGCCTTTTTCCAAAGCTTCCGCAATATCAAGGGTAGTATTAAGCTCAGGGTAGCCCGCAGTAAAGTATACAGATAATAAATTATTCTTTTTTGAATTGAAAAGCTGGTTTAAACGGTTCATGCGTTGTTTTTTGTCCGTGGACGTTAGACCATAGTCTATGGTTGTAATATTATTTGTCTTCTAATTATTGCTATCGTCTATGGTCTATTGGCCATGGACTCATTAATACCCGAAATATTTTATATACGTATCCAGATCCTTATCTCCTCGGCCAGAAATACAGATCACTACATTATCATCGGCATTAAATTTCATTTTTTCAAGATAAGCAAGTGCATGGGCGGTTTCAATGGCGGGGATAATTCCTTCCAATTGCGAGCAAAGCAGACCTGCCTGCAAAGCTTCATCATCAGTTATGCTTACGTATTGCGCCCGGTTAATTTTATACAGGTGCGCATGCTGCGGTCCTATGCCGGGATAATCCAGTCCCGCTGATATAGAATAAGGCTCCACAACCTGTCCGTCGTCGGTTTGCATTAATATGGTGCGGCTGCCATGCAATACGCCTTCACGTCCCAGGAAAGTAGTTGCTGCCGAGTGTCCGCTCTCCACACCTTTGCCTGCCGCTTCTACCGCAACAAGTTTAACTGCTTCGTCATCTAAAAAATGATAGAACATACCCATTGCATTACTGCCTCCGCCTACACATGCCATTACATATTCCGGTAATTCTTTACCTGTATGCTCCAATAATTGTTTTTTTGTTTCGAAGGATATCACCGATTGGAAACGTGCCACCATATCAGGGTAAGGATAGGGGCCAACAACTGATCCGATGATATAATGTGTATCAACCGGGTTGCCTATCCAGTCTCGCAACGCCTCGTTGGTGGCGTCCTTCAAAGTTTTACTTCCTGACAGAGCCGGGACTACGGTGGCACCGAGCATTTTCATCCTCGAAACATTAGGCGCCTGGCGTTCCATATCTATCTCGCCCATATAAACCACGCATTCAATACCCATTAAAGCGCATACGGTAGCGGTTGCTACACCATGCTGGCCTGCACCAGTTTCGGCAATAATGCGTTTTTTGCCTAAACGCTTTGCCAATAGTATCTGCCCTATTGCATTATTGATCTTATGCGAGCCGGTATGATTTAAGTCCTCCCGTTTAAAAAATATATTCGCCCCATATCTTTCAGAATATCTTTTAGCATGATACAAAGGTGACGGCCTGCCGACATAATCTTTTAAAAGCTGATCGAATTCGGCCTTAAAATCCTCATCATTAATGATAGATATGTATTTTTGTCGTAATTCTTCCACATTAGGGTAAAGCATTTCTGGGATATAAGCCCCGCCAAAATCGCCGTAATAACCCTGTTCATTAACTCCGTATTTCATTTGTATATGCTTTGTTTAATGATGTCAAATGCTTTTTCTAATTGCCCGATATTTTTATTTCCGGGAGATACCTCAAACTTACTGTTCAAATCAACGCCGTAAAATTGAGGATGCCTGATGCTTTTTATTTCTTCCAGGTTATCCAAACTCAATCCTCCACTTAAAAAGAAGGGGATATTTAATTTATATTGATCAAGTACCGACCAGTTGAATGTTCTGCCTGAGCCGCCATGAATGTCCGTTTTGGTATCGAACAAAAAGAAGTCAACTTTATTTATATAAGTGGCCAATTGATCAAAATCAAATCCTTCATTAACTCCAAAAGCCTTGATCACATTTACCTTATCCCTGAATGAATTACAAAAATCCGGACTCTCATTACCATGTAACTGAATAGCATTAAAATGATATTGATCAATTAACGTATTAATGGTATCGGCAGTTTCGTTTACAAAAATTGCGGTTTTGATTATTGAAGATGGCAGGTTTTTTAATGTTTCGCCGGGTACTTCATCAATAAATCGTGGAGAGCGGTTATAGAAAATAAAGCCCATAAAATCAGGGTTCAAAGCTGCGACAGCTTCTATATTTCCCATGAATTTTAAACCGCAAACCTTTATTTTCATATCAATTAGCTATTAAAGTTTTAAAGCTCTTTAATGCTTTTTTGCCGAGTAATGATTTCTCTGCTTCATAAAAGCAGTCAGCAAAGCTTTTTTCGGCAGTTAAGGTTTTAATGGCCAATGCTGCATTGCATAAAACCACGTTATTTTGTGCATTGGTACCCTCGCCATTAAGCACGGTTACAAAAATACCTGCTGATTCACCTACACTGTTTCCGCCTAAAATTTCTGTCGGGTTCAAGCGTTCAAATCCCAAGCTTTCGATACTGTTTATTTTTTCGCCTTCGGCGGAGAAAGTTTTGAAATCGCAGGTCAGCGAAACCTCATCATAGCCATCTAAAGCATTTAAAATAGTATAATTGATGGCAGATTTTTGATACAGGTAAGCATAAACGCGGGCAAGCTCTAAATTAAAAACACCAACCAGTTGATTTTTTGGCTTCGCCGGATTCACCAATGGCCCCAGCATGTTAAAAAATGTTTTTACTCCAAGTTCGCGTCGGATAGGGGCAACTGTTTTCATAGCCGGGTGGAACAACGGAGCGTGCAAAAAGCAAATATTTGCAGCGTCAATGTCCGTTTTAAGTTGATCGGTATTATTGGTAAACGAACAACCAAGATATTCCATCACATTTGAAGAGCCGCATCCTGAAGACACGCCATAGTTGCCGTGTTTAGCAACCTTATAACCGGCACCAGCGACCACGAAGGAAGCCAATGTAGATATATTAAAAGTATCCTTACCATCGCCCCCGGTTCCGCAAAGGTCAATCACCTGGTCGGTTTCCAAATCAATTGGCAGGCAAAGTTCCAGCATGGCGTCACGGAAACCTTCCAATTCATTTACGGTAATGCTACGCATGCAATAAGCCGTCATAAATGCCGCCATTTGCGAGTTATTGTATTTACCCTGCGCAATCGCTGTCAAAATCTCCTTTGACTGCTCGCGGGTAAATGTTTTGTGCTCAAAAAGGTGATTTAATATCTGTTTCATGTGACCCCCCAATCCCCTAAAGGGAAAGTGTTTATTTATTTCGATCAATATCGCCCGGGCTTATTCCCCTATAGGGGGCCAGGGATAAAAAAAGAAGGGTTACCAAATTGGCAACCCTTCTGAATATCTTAAAAAACAAAAATGGAATTGCCTTACGACTACTCGTTAAGCCACCACCAATTATTGTTTATTGTTTTCATTATCATTTATGGCACAAATATGGAAATATTTTTTCTAAAAGCAAACAGAATGATATTTTTACATTGTAGGTTTATTAAGTAATTGGTTGGCTGGATCAGGTAGTTGAAAAAATTATCTAATCTCACCAAATTAACTAAATCAACTGCTCACTCAACATAATCAACCATCCCATGGCCATCCGTAACCGAAAAATAAATCCTGAAGATGATCTGGGCTTTGGCCCACAGCCGGTTATTAAAAACCAGCCTTTAATTAATAAGGACGGCTCGCCCAATGTTAAACGCACTGGCCTGCCTTTTTTTAATACAGCTAACAGTTATCACACATTAATTACTATGAGCTGGAAGAAGTTTTGGCTGATGGTTTTAAGTGGTTATTTGCTGTTGAATATAATTTTCGCTTTTATTTATATGTCGTTAGGACCGGGTAGTCTGGATGGTTCAGCCAGTACAGGCAATGCCGCTTTTAACCATTTTATGGATGCCTTCTTTTTTTCGGCACAAACTATATCTACCGTTGGCTACGGTCATATCAGTCCCCGCGGGATGGCGTCTAATAGTGTGGCTGCTATAGAATCAATGATGGGGCTGCTTGCTTTTGCTTTGGCTACAGGCTTATTATACGGACGTTTTTCAAGGCCGTCGGCACAAATTGTTTACAGTAAAAATATATTAATAGCCCCCTATCTGGAGAACGGGAGGGGAGTGATGTTCCGCCTGGCAAATTTACGCAGAAATATATTGATCGACCTTGAAGTTGAGATCATATTTTCTTTTAATGAAGTAGTGGATGGCAAACCGATCAGAAGATTTTACCCGCTCCAGGTTGAACGGCGTAAGGTAAGTGTGCTTACCTTGAACTGGACAATAGTACATCCGCTTGATGAAAACAGCCCGATGATTGATATGACTAAAGAAGATCTTGAAAAATCAGAGGCAGGCTTTGCAGTGTTACTAAGGGCATTTGACGATACTTTTTCACAAACCGTGCATTCCCGTACCGCTTATCAACACCACGATATTGTTTGGGGCGCAAAGTTTAAGCCGGTTTTTGACCGGGCAGAAGACGGGCGTATAATTTTGGATTTGAGTAAGATAAGTGAACATGAGCTTTATGAGTTTAAAGAATTAGCGAAGTAAAGTAATTCATTCTGAGTAACCGTCGAAGGATGAGCGCAGAGGCCTTTGCCCATGCCAAGTTACCGGAGAGCCAACCACAATGCTTTGAGTACCAGCATGACGCCCAAAACAAACATGTCCTGTGTAGTATAGCGAAGGATCTTCTTAAAAAGATAAGTCATTTAAATGCGGCGCGAAGAAGATGCTTCACCCTGTTCAGCATGACAAAAATAATATGATAACTACTTCAGCAACGAATTCTTTTCCTTAGCAATCGTATTAAAAACGAGTTTATCCAGTAATCCCGGTAAAAATTTTCCTAAGGCTACAG
>JAQBOU010000190.1 GCA_028287865.1 Mucilaginibacter sp.
CAATAATGGGCCAGATCCCCGGCTCTGCCGAACTGGAAATCACCTATACCGAACCTGCTGTTAAGGGTGATACCTCCACCGGTGCATTAAAAAACGCGACTGTTGAAACCGGCGCAGAGATAAAAGTTCCCCTGTTTATCAATATAGGCGACAAAGTGAAGGTTGACACAGCTACAGGCTCTTATGTGGAACGAGTGAAAGGTTAATCTGCACTTTATTGATATTGTAAAAGTCTGATTAAACTTTTTCGAAGTGATGCAATGTTAAGTTTTCACCATCAAAAACGGCGTAAGTATTGCTGTATACCCATTCGCCAAGATTAATGTAGTGACTTTTGTCGTTTAATTGAATATCCAGAGGCTTGTGCCGGTGACCAAATACCAGGTAATCATAAAAGTGTGTCTTCAGCAATTCGCGGCAATAAATCACAAGCCACTCTTGTTCTCCCGGTTTGTGATTTTCTTTTTGCTGATTGGCTATCCGGCTATGCGAGGACCAATAATTGGCTACGCCAACACCAAAGTTTGGATGTATGCGCGCAAAAAGCCATTGGCAAAACCTGCTCCTGAAGAAACCTTTTAAAAATTTGTAGAACGTATCGCCAGGCCCCAGGCCATCACCATGATGCAGGTAAAACTTTTTGCCGCTCCGTTCAATTTCAAGCTCATCGCTTATAATGGTTGCGCCCAATTCGCGTTCAAAATAATCAAACATCCACATATCATGGTTACCCTTAAACATCCATATTTTCACCCCGGCATCAGCCAGTTCGGCCAGTTTGCCTAAAAAACGGATATATCCCCTGGGCACCACAGTTTTGTATTCAAACCAAAAATCAAAAACGTCGCCCATTAAAAAAAGCTCGGCAGCATCGTGCTTTATAAAATCGAGCCACCGAACCAGCCGGGCCTCACGCTCCCTGCATGTTGCATAGCTGCCTGTACCCAAATGAAAATCAGAAGCGAAATATAATTTATTACGACCGGCCATTATAGGCGTAAAAATAAGTTATAATGTGCATATGACAAATAGGACGCCGATGCATACTTTTTATTGTTTAAAAAGCGGCAAAGAGAAAGGGAAGGCTTATCAGACCTTCCCTTACATTGGTATTGCTCAAAAATAATTTGCGAGTGAGAATTATGCGATATTTAATTGTTTGTTATTGTTTGGATTAGCCTCTTCACAAATTTTATTTATAACATCCCTCGATAAGGGTTTAGTCATAAATGAATTAACACAGGCATATTGTTTTGAATGAAAAACATCGGCCGAACGGATAGATGAACTCATAATGTGCACCTGCACATTTTTCTTTGCAGCGGCATTAAAGGTTTCTAATTCATCCAAAAACTCCCAGCCCGTTAGCTGGGGCATATCCAAATCTAAAAATATCACGTCTGGCAGAGATTCTGTTTCCTTATTCTCTTGCAGGTAATCTAAAATTAACCTTCCATCAAAAGTGTAAGTGGTTTGCTGGCAATTATAGTTATTATGCAACAGGCGTTGCATAATATAGTGATCCGTTGGATTATCATCAATTACTACAAGTTTACACATAAAACAAATTTTAATATTGCGAATATAAGTAGTTTAAAACTAATTATTTAACTTAACTATTCCTTGCAGCTATTACATTACAACCAAAAGGAATAACCAATGTTTAAATTAACCAGGTTCGATATGATAAAGGCAATTAATGTACCACAATAGCCTTTTCTGTTTAATTGCACTATTTATTATTGTCACAGAAAAACATTTTTTCTCTCAGTTAATAAATTGCCTTTAATGGGGTTTCAGATAATTTACAAATGTGGAAATTATGAGGCATGATGGGGAAAAATTGCTCATGCGTATATAGTATGCTGCTTAATGGCCCTCTTTGCCGCCTCAAATAAAATCAGGAATAGAAACAAACCTGAAATTGCGTAAAAACTGCCCCGGCTTGGATCAACCGTTTAATTATCGGAATAACATTAATATAAAAACCATTAAAAAGCACATTTCCATAACCCGGTAAAAAAAATTATTTTAGCCGCCCCGTAATGAACTTTTTTAAGAAACCAATCAAGCCTGATGATGCAGATGATCATAAACTGCTAAACAGCTATCGCGAAAGCGGTGACCTGGTGGTTTTGGGCCGCCTGTATGAAAAAGTGATGCCGTTGGTTTATGGTGTTTGTTTAAAATACTTAAAAGATGAGGAACACGCCAAAGATGCTGTTATGGGAATATTTGAAGATCTGATAAACAAGGTTAAACAGCACGACATCAAACAATTTCGCAGTTGGTTGTATGTATTGAGCCGTAACTATTGTTTAATGCAATTACGGAGTGATAAAAAGCTGGTGGTGGTTAATTTGGACGATTTTATGGAATTTTCGCCTGTTTTGCATCCTGATGATAATAACTATGAACCGGCTATGCAAGCGCTGGAGAAATGCCTGGATAAATTACCCGGTCCGCAAAAACAAAGTATTAACTTATTCTATTTAAAAGAAAAGTGCTATAAAGAAATAGTTGAATTTACAGGTTTTAGTTTAAATGAGGTTAAAAGCTATATTCAAAACGGAAAACGGAATCTGAAAATTTGCCTGGAGAAGAACAGTGAATAAAAAAGAATCGGATATATCATTGATCAGGAAGTATCTTAACGGAGAGCTTAATACCCGTGCTATGCACCAGCTTGAAAAACGCGCGCAGCACGATCCGTTTTTAATGGATGCGATGGAGGGTTATGAAAAATCGGGTAGTGATCAGCATGACAACCTGGAAATACTGAACAGGCGTTTACAGCAGCGTTATGCTGAAAAAGAAAAGAAGATCATTCCGTGGAATATTATTGCCATAGCAGCATCTGTAATTATAGTGTTCACAGCCGGCGGATTATGGTTTTATAACAACCGTCCTTCAAACACGCTCCAAACTGCAGAAGCAATTAAACCTGTTGTATCCGCCCCTGCTGCTATAAATAAACAACCTGCTGCTATAAGCAAGGAAGAGTTAACTGCTTTTTCGCCGGCAGCAATACCCCATTCAAAACAAGGTCTTAAATTTATCAAAGGGAAAAAAGCCGATAATTTACAGGTAAATGAAGTTGCTGTTGCAAGCCCGGTTGTTAATGCTGATATGCAAGCCAAAATTACCGATACTGCTACAAAAGAAGACGCTACCCCTTTTAACGAAATGGTAGTAATGGAAATGGCCGATAAAAAGGCAAAAACACCGGCAGCTTACAGCAAAGCAATCGTAAAACGGGATTCAACCCCCAATAAACTTTTACAAGCAAGGGTGCCGGGAGTAACAGTGAATGAAGCCGGAACCAGAAATTCAGGCAATTTATTATCTGCAAATACTTTAAACGGCCGTGTAATTGGCATGAACGATGGCCTGCCTGTTCCGGGTGCATCGGTGAGCATTCGCGGAACAAATAAAAGTGCGGTGACTGATGCCAATGGGAGGTTTAGCATCCCGGTTGATAGCACAAAAAAAAGTAAACTTGTTGTTAATTTTATTGGATATAATTCAAAAGAAGTTGCCACCAATAATCGCGACTCGTTGAAAAACATCGCCTTAGAGCCCGAAAACAACGCGTTAAACGAAATGGTAGTTACCGGCTACAGTTCTCAAAAGAAAAGTACGGGTCGCGACAGTGTAAAAGGTGTGCACCCGCGTGAAGGTTGGGCCAGCTTTAATAAATACCTGGTTGGTAAAGCCATTTCGCCGGATGGTAAAACCGGACAGGTGAAATTAACATTTACGGTTGAACCGGATGGAAGTATAATTAATATTAAGGTACTAAAAGGGCTAAGTGCAGCAACAGATCAAAAAGCCATTGATCTGGTTGTGAATGGCCCGGCCTGGACCGGCAATACTAACGGCACAGCCGAAAAGGCCAGGATAACGGTTAAATTTTAAAAACAGTTACTTTGATTGATTTTTATCGGCAAAAGAAAAAACCTTTTGCAATAACGGTGTGGAACGCGCGCCGATATTTTTTCGGATATTAAGCTCTTCCAATGCTATTTCATAAAATAAGCCGTCGATTGCTTTTTGAGTAGCATAAGCACTAATATCCGGATCCATCTTCTTTACAAACGGAACTTTGTCATAAGCCTTTGCCGCATCGCTATAATATTTGGTAGCGCCTACCTTATTCAGGCTGGCCTGTATTATCGGTTTAAATGTAATTGTTAACTGGCCGGTAGTAGTTTGCCTGAAATACTGTGTGGCAGAATCCTGCGGACCCAATAAAATATTGGTTACATCCTTTAAAGACATATGCTTTATAGCATCAATAAATATTGGCTTAGCCTGTGCAGCAGCATCTTCGGCAGCGCGGTTCAGCGAGAGGATCACGTTGTCGCATAATTTACCCAAGCCAAGCTGACGCAATGTTTTTTCGGCTTTCTGGGCCTGCGGCGGGAAAAGTATTTTTACTGAAGGGTTTCCAAAAAAACCATTTAACGCTGAAAGCTGATCTGAACTTTTAACGGTGCCCTGCTGCAGTGCCTGTTTTAAAGCATTTCCAATTTCGAGGTTTGACGGGATCAGTTGCGCTGCATTTGCTTTTGTTTTATGAACGGAAGCAGGAGTATAGGCAGATGAGATAATACACAAAACAAAGGACGGGATCAGCAATAACGTTTTCATTTTTTTACTTAAGATGGATGACACAATTATGAACAAAACATTTCTAACGCCAAAATAAGCAAATTAATCTATGCCAAAATAATTAATGCACCAACCTTAATAAAGCAAATGTCGCTGCTGCAATAAGTGCAGAGATGGGAATAGTGATTATCCAGGCCCAGATAATGTTTATAGTTAGGCCCCAACGCACCGCTGATAAGCGCTTTGTTAACCCAACCCCGATAATTGAACCGGTAATAGTATGCGTAGTTGAAACGGGAATACCGAAATATTGTGTAAAAAATAATGTTATAGCACCGGCGGTTTCAGCGCTTACACCTTCAAGCGGCGTTATTTTGGTGATTCTTGAACCCATTGTTTTCACAATTTTCCATCCTCCCGAAAGCGTACCTAAAGCAATTGCAGAATAACAGGTTAAAGGAATCCAGTTTGGCATCGGATCGCCGGCTTTAATTATATGCGATGTAAAAATAGCTACATACAGTATTCCCATAACTTTTTGAGCGTCGTTGCCACCGTGAGCAAAGCTTAAAGCTGCTGAGGAAACAAGCTGAAGCCGTTTAAACCAACGCTCCGCTACAGCAGGCCTGGCACGTTTACATATATGTAATATAATTATGGTTACAATATAAGCTACCGTTAAACCTATAAGC
This sequence comes from Mucilaginibacter sp., assembly GCA_028287865.1. Taxonomy (GTDB): domain Bacteria; phylum Bacteroidota; class Bacteroidia; order Sphingobacteriales; family Sphingobacteriaceae; genus Mucilaginibacter. The sequence goes on from JAQBOU010000190.1 coordinate 5,307, forward strand.
GGCGCTAAAACGATATAAGCTAAAATAGTAAGTATATAATGCATGTTAACGGCGCTTAAACCATTAACACCCATGTATAACGCGTTGGTTATACCGGCACCTGCAAAACCACCAATAAGCGTATGCGAAGAGCTTGAGGGGATGCCAAACCACCAGGTAATTAAATTCCATGTAATAGCCGCTATTAAACCGGCAAGTATCACATTCATAGTAACAAAGTGTGCTTGTACAATTTTTGAAACCGTATTGGCAACTTTGTGGTCTTTAACAAAAAAATAAACCAGGAAATTAAAAAATGCCGCCCACATAACCGCCTGGAAAGGAGTTAATACTTTGGTTGATACAATGGTGGCAATAGAATTGGCCGCATCATGAAAGCCGTTGGTATAATCAAATATAATTGCAAGGCAAACAACAATAACCAGTATAGGTGTAATCATGGATCGTTATGCGTTTTTAACTAAAATAGATTCCATAACGTTGGCAGCATCTTCGCACATATCGGTAGCAGTTTCCAATGCCGAGTAGATCTCTTTGTACTTAATTAAGCGGATTGCGTCTTTCTCATATAGAAAAAGGTCGGCTACAGCGCGGTCAAAAACGTAATCTGCCTGGTTTTCAACGCTATTTATCCTGATACATGAATCGGCAATATTGCGCACGTTTTTAAGGTCTTTTAGTTCTCTTACTGCTTTTTCAAGGTCAATGCTGGCCTGCAACGTTAAATCTGATAATTTACGAATATGTTCATTAAAGTCGTCAATACGGTAAAGACTCATTCGGTTAGCTGCTCCCTGTATGTAATCGGCCACATCATCAATAGCAGAAGCCAGCGAATGAATATCTTCGCGGTCAAAAGGTGTGATAAAGTTCTTTCCAAGCTCCAGGTATACCTGGTGGGTTATTTCATCGCCTTTGTTTTCTAATTTATCTATCTGCTTAAACAGCTCTTCGCGCGTTGTGGCACTATTTGAATTTACGGTTTCAACCAATATGGTAGCCATGGCTACTACATTACTTGCAGCTTGTTCAAACAAGGGGAAAAACACTTTTTTATCTTTTGGGACAAAGTATTGGAAGATACTGTTTAGTGACATTTTATCGGGAATTTGGTCAAAGGTAATCTTGCAATGTTAAGTTAATGTTAACTTTTTAGAACAGGTATGTTAGGGAAAGGTAAAGTCTGTCTTGATTTTTGTAAAGTAAACCCGAAGGTCGAACCTAATCCTTCTGTACTGCGAACATTAATGGTTTGCTCATGTGCTTCCATGATATGTTTTACAATAGCAAGCCCCAAACCCGAACCGCCTATTTGTCTTGATCTGCTTGTATCTGTCCTGAAAAACCGCTCAAATAAGCGTGGAAGGTATTTCTCCTCAATCCCGATACCGTCATCGGTAACTTCAACAAGTACCTGATCATGCAATTCAAACAGGCTTACAGAGGTGCTTCCCTCTTCGTTTCCGTATTTAAAAGAGTTATCGATCAGGTTAACAAGTACCTGCCGTATCTTTTCCCGGTCGGCATTTACCAATATTGGCTCGTCATATTTTTGTTTGAATATTAATTTAATGTTATGCTGCCGTGCTTTAACTTCCAGCGATTCAAAAACCTCCTTAATCAGGTCATTTATCTTAAATCTCGTCAGGTTAATTGGAATCTCGCCCGACTCCAGTTTGGAGATCTCGTCAAGATCTTTTATCAGGTAGCTTAACCGGTCAACATTTTTTGCTGCTTTAGCTAAAAACTGCTGGGCCATTTTTTTATCATCAAAATCGTCATCCTGAAGTGCTTCAATATATCCCTGTATGGCAAACAAAGGCGTCTTAAATTCGTGCGAGATATTGGATAAAAAATCACGTCGAAATTTTTCCTGCTTCTTAAGCTCGTCAATTTCTGTTTTCTTTTGCTTTGCCCATTCCTTAACTTCTGCCTCTACATCATTAATAGGGTCGGCACTGGTATGTTCACCCAATGCGTCGCGAAGGTCGCGGCCAAGTTTTAAATTATGGATTAGCTTGTAAATGAGCTTTATTTTTGAATAAACATATTTTTCTATCAGGTAATAAAAAACTATAAAACTGGTAACAATAGTAACTGAAAAAGTGATAAACAAATAATACCAGCTATGCTGAAAATAAAAGTTTACAGCCGAAAGGGTTACAGCCACCGATGCCGCATTAATTAAGACAAGTATTCTGAATTTCATACCTTAAAGGTAGTGATTACCGGGTATAGATTAGTTATTTTTTAGTTCGATGTTAGACTACTTTAAGGGAAGGGAGCTGTATCTCTAATGTCTAATCGCCAACCTCTAATCTTTATTTTACAGCTTCTGCACTTATACTTATTATAACTTCATCAGACATGATCATGCTGCTGCCGCCGATACCAAAATCTCGCCGGTTTAATTTAAAGCTGCCGCTAAATGTTTGGGTGTTGCCCTTATCAACATAAGTGAAAGGAATTTCCACCGGTTTCGTTTTATCTTTAATAGTAAGATCAAACACCCCGGTATAATTGTTCCCGCTTCCATGTTTAAATGACACTGATTTTAGGGTGATCTTAGGGTATTTTGCCAGGTCAAAAAAGCTTTCGCTCTTTAAATGCTCATCCCGGTCAGCATTATCCGTGTTAAGTGTATTTACTTCAACCGAAGCAGTTAACGTGCTGGCCGTTAGATCAGCCGGGTTAAAATGAACATCAGCATGCAACCCGCCGATAGTACCATTGGTGTAAATGCCCAGGTTTTTTATTTTAAATGTTACTACTGAATGATTGGTTATCGTTTGTGCATGTGTAAAGGCGATACTGCTTAATAACAATAATAGCAGTGCAATTTTTTTCATCATTCTAAATAACGAAGATAGCCGCAAAATAATATGTGTGTGTGTTCTGAAAATTATTCTTCATTAAAACTCAACATGCGCCCTCAGGGAAAATACGTTTACCGGTCCCCTGTCTTTATTATAAGCAGGGTTAACTATAAACTGATAATCTGGTGTCAGGAAAAATTTCTTTTGATAGGCGTCTATTTTATAATAGAATTCGGCAATCATTTCGGGCGCGTAGTTCAATTTCCCATCCCCAATTAAAAAGCCGTAACCGCCATCGGCCAGGTAATTTCGATGTGGTGCTGATAAGCCGTTAACAATAAATGCCAACCCGGCTTCATCTTCCTTGCGATTCCATTGGGTGCCTTTTAATATGCCGCCAAATGTTAAAGACCGGTCAATCTCTGTAAAGAACCAGGTTTCTGTATGGCCATCGTTATAGCTTGCTTTTGCAAAAACCCCAAAGTCTTTGGTTATATACTGATCTGTATTTATTCCAAACCCATACTTGTGCCGGCCATAAGCCTGCGTTGAATCAACATTGGGTGCTTTGGGATTTTGTGCTATTGCTAAATCATAATTACCGAATTTGCCATTGTTCAAAAAGCCTAAAAGCCTCAATGTTCCTTTTTGGCCGCCTATAATATAGCGCTTTTCATATTCAAGGGTTTGGGTATTGGCTTTTGCAATTTTAGCGTCCCAGGTAGATGAATTGGCTTGTGTAACGGTCATTGTGAAGGCAAAGCGCAATGTCCAGGTTGGTTGTCCTAATTCTGAATAGGCGCCAATTACATAGCCACGGGTATTTGCAGGGTAATCCCAGGCGGCATTATCCATTAATGCCCAGTTCATAAATTGTGACCGGGGATCGTGGCTAAAATTATTTTGATCGAAGAAGTCACCCATATTGAATTTCCCGGCTGCGATTGAAAAATATCGTTTGCTTTTTAACCCGGCCAGCTGGTTTATATCATTTTCAATCGTGTCCTTTTCAGTACCCCATTCAAAATTTTGCTTAAAATACAAGCGGGCAACATAAATTTTATTTTGAACGCCACCAACCCTAAAGGTCTCGCCGTTCGGGAAACCGGCTATACCCAATGTTTGGCTCAAGCCTGAACCACCTGATAACTCAGGATTAAAATAGGCTTCGGCGCCTTTCCATAACCTGGCCGCAGCGAAAAAAGTGGTAGTGATAGAGCTCTGTGTTTCTGCAAGCGGAGACAAGCTGTTTTTCCCGCTGTAAGGCGCATTAAACGCCGGCTTATATTGGGTGATTATGGTTTGCTGAAAATGGAAATTGAAACGCTCTTGTTTTAAACTATCAAGTTTTGGGGCATTATGTTTTATATGCTCATGTCCGGTCGTGTCCTGAGCGACGGTTACCGTTACTTTTAAAGTATTTAGGAGGATCAGTGTAAAAAGAAGTAAACGTTTTGTCATATCAAAATTTGAAGTGAAATTATAGTATCAATTTAAATAGGATGTTGAGTTTATTTAAACTCAACATCTTATTTAAACCTTTTAGACAAGCCGAAAGTTAAATTGTTTGTTATAGCCATTGGCTGAATTTATTTATAAACCAATTTTTAATTAATTGAGTAAGTAAACAATACACCAGCAGGATACCCAGCAGCCATGGAAAAAAAGCAATTGGCAGCGGCTGCATTTTAAGCGCAGCAGCAAACCCTGAAAAAGGCAAAAAGATAGCAATAGCCATTATAGCGGTGGTTAAGGCAACCACTGGTGCAGCTGCCCAGCTTTGTATAAAAGGTATTTTTCGGGTACGGATCATATGCACTATTAATGTTTGAGAAAGCAAACTTTCAACAAACCACCCCGTTTGAAACAAGTTTTGATGAGCAGGTGAATTTGCTTTAAATACAAACCATAAGATGGCAAATGTAGCGTAATCAAAAATAGAGCTGATAGGGCCGATATAGATCATGAATTTGCTGATCCCGCTCGCATCCCATTTGCGCGGCTTTTCTATATAATCCTCATCCATAACGTCCCATGGAATTGAAATCTGTGAAACGTCGTAAAGTAAATTATTGATCAGGATCTGTATTGGCAGCATTGGTAAAAAAGGCAGCAGCGCACTGGCCCCCAGCATACTAAACATATTGCCAAAATTACTGCTGGCGGTCATTTTAATATACTTAATAATATTGCCGAAGGTGCGTCGCCCATATATTACACCCTTACGTAATACCATAAGGTCTTTTTCGAGCAGGATTATATCAGCACTTTCTTTGGCTATATCTACAGCTGTATCAACAGAGATACCGACATCAGCATCCCGTAAGGCCGCAGCATCATTTATACCATCGCCCATAAAGCCAACCGTATGTCCCTTTGCCTGCAATACTTTCACTACCCTCGACTTTTGGATAGGGCTTAATTTTGCCAGTATGCTAACATCATCAATACACGCAGTCAATTCCTCATCAGTCATCCCTTCTAAATCTTTACCAAGCAGAATATTAGTTACAGGAATACCAACGTCTCCGCATATTTTTTTAGTAACAACTTCATTATCGCCTGTGAGTACTTTAATTTGAATACCCAAACGATACAATGCCTCTATAGATGGCTTTGCCGATGGCTTGGCAGGGTCTAAAAACCCGATAAACCCGGTGAGTACCATGTTGCTTTCATCCGCCACCGAATAAGTTAAAGGCCGTTCATCAAATTCCTTAATGGCAACGAGCAATACTCTTAAGCCTTCTTCGTTCAACTTTTTTGAGGTTTTAAGAATAGCCGTCCGCATTTTATCATCCATCGGTATAATCGCATCACTTTTAATTTGTAACTGATTATCTTCCCCGGGATCGAAAGCGTGACTGCAAAGGCTTAGCATCTCTTCGACGGCTCCTTTACATATTAACAGGTGACTGCGATCATTTTCTTCCAGAATTACAGACATGCGCCTGCGTTGAAAATCAAAAGGGATTTCATCAATTTTTTTATACGATTCTCCCTCCCCCAAACAGGCATGTAGTTCCACATGTTCTAAAACAGCTACATCCAATAAATTTTTCAGTCCCGTCTGGTGAAAGCTATTGAGGTATGCCCATTTCATAACTTCGTTATCTTCATGCCCATATACATTTAAATGTCGTTCCAAAACAATTTTATCCATGGTTAGGGTACCGGTTTTATCAGTACACAAAATATCCATCGCACCAATGTTTTGAATGGCATTTAACCGTTTCACAACTACCTTGCGTTTTGACATATTAACCGCTCCTTTAGCCAGGTTAGCGGTCACAATCATTGGAAGCATTTCGGGGGTTAAGCCAACGGCTATGGAAATACCAAAAAGCAGGGCCTGCAGCCAATCGTGTTTGGTAAATCCGTTTATTAAAAATACCAGGGGAACCATCACCAGCATAAACCTAATTAATAGCCAGCTTACACTGTTTACTCCTTTATCGAAACTGGTTTCAGCCCGTTTTCCTACCAATGATTTTGATAATGAACCGAAATAGGTCTGGCTACCGGTATTCACCACTATAGCCATTGCCGTGCCGCTAACCACATTGGTTCCCATAAAACAGATATTGTTCAATTCAAGCAACGATTGCTTGCTTGCTTTTACATCAAACTGATCCGTTTTTTCGACGGGCAAGGCCTCGCCGGTTAGCATCGCCTGACTTACAAATAAATCTTTTGATTGCATAACCCGAATATCTGCAGGGATCATATCGCCGGCAGAAAGTTGAATTACATCGCCGGGAACAAGTTCTTTAATATCAATTTCCCGTTTATCTTCGTTTCTCCGCAAAACAGTTGCCGTTGTTTTCACCATCGACTTCAGTTTTTCTGCCGCCTGGTTGCTTCTGAATTCCTGCACAAAACGCAGCAAAACGCTCAGCATTACCATTGTGCTGATAACTATAACAGTAGTATAATCACGATCTGCAGTACCCTGAATAATAACATCGGTAATTAAAGAAATAATTGCAAGCAGGAATAAAACGCCTATAAATGGATTTAAAAAGGCTTCAAACAATTGCACGTACCATTTGGGCGCTTTTTCATGGGCCACTTCATTTAGTCCATAAGTATTTAAGCGGTCCCTTACTTCTGTAGTTGTAAGCCCCTGATCCGAACTTTGGAGCATTGTAAGAAATGCAGATTTATCACTTGCTGATGCCTGTGTAATTTTTAAAGCCGAAGCGTTATTCAGATCTTTAGGAAGGTTGCCGTTGTTAGTGCTTTTAGGCTGTATTATGGTATTGATTTTTTCTCTTTTGCGCATGATAGTAAATTTGCTCCGCTTAAACCAGAACAATGCGAAAGAGTTGCCCGGTTAGCGGAGTGTTGTAAGTAACTGAAAGCTTCTACTCGGACCAGTATCCATTTTTTTATTTTTGTTGCCGCAAAAGTAAGTGTTTTACCTTTGCAATGCCATTGCATTAATATTAATTTTTACACTTATCACAAATACCTTTAACCAGCAGGTTCATTTCCATTGAAGTAAAGTTACCGGGCAATAAAACGTCAGGAATTTTGCTGTCAGGAAGGCAAAACGTTTCTTTGCAGGTTATACAATAAAAGTGAACATGAACATGGGAATGCTTGTATACATTACATTCTTCCAGGCATAAAGCATACTTGGGTGTGCCGGTTCCATCCTCAATGATATGGATCAGGCCGTTTTCTTCAAAGGTTTTTAACGTGCGGTATATGGTTGTTCTGTCGGCAGGTTCTAATCCTTTTTCAATATCACTTAAACTGATAGCGGCATGTTGTTTCAAAAGCAAATCCAACACCAGCATCCGCATGGCTGTTGGGTTAATTTTCTTTTCAACAAGCTTTTTTTCTATTTGTAAGTCCATACTTTATTGCAAATAAACCCGTATTCGGGCGCAAAGGTAAGTAGTTAACTTTAAATAAAACCGCCCGATTCAGAATAAAACTGATCCAAATAGCTGAGCATAAAAACATGCCTTTGCTGAGCCAAAGCCCGGCCGGTTGCGGTATTCATTTTATCTTTGAGCAACAATAATTTTTCGTAAAAATGATTGATAGATGGCGCGGTTGAATTTTTATATTCCGATTTGCTCATATTTAAGCTGGGTTTAATTTCGGGATTGTAAATTTCCCGGCCCTTAAAACCGCCATAGCTAAACGTGCGTGCTATGCCAATTGCCCCAATTGCATCCAGCCTGTCGGCATCCTGTACAATATCAAGTTCGATAGAATGAAAGGATGGTTTATCAAACCCGGATTTGAATGATATATGTCGAACAATTTGCTGTACATGTACTACCGTTTCTTCATCAACATTAATACTCCTTAAGAATTTTCCGGCGGTCTCAGGGCCTATATTTTCATCGCCATTATGAAATTTGCTATCCGCAATGTCATGCAATAATGCAGCAAGTTCGATAGTTAACAGATCGGCGTGTTCTGTTTTTGCAATCAGCTTTGCATTGGTCCAAACCCGGTAAATATGCCACCAGTCATGACCCCCTTCTGCATTTTGAAGGGTTTCCCGTACAAAGTTTACTGTTTTGTCAATTACCGCTGATTGATCCATTATGATTAGCTGTTATCTTCTATATGCTCTACCTCAGCAACCGGGCTAAATAAATAAACGCGCCTGGAGCTCACTTCAATACATTTATAACGTTTGCGCAGTTTTTCTTCCTTGCTGAATATGCGGCCATCCTTTAATTTAAACAGGGCTTTTACCGGAAGCTTTTCAACTGTGTGGAAAGATTCTTTTGGTGGATCATATTTACGGAGCGACCGGTACAGGGTTAAATCTGAACAGCTGGATGCCGCAGGATTATTCAAATAGCCGGTTATGGCATGTTTAACATCAGCTGGAAAAATATCCTTTTCGAAAAAAGGCTGCATCATTTTTTTAAAGTTCGCTTTCCATTCCGTACCATGTGGTTTGGCTTTGTGTTTATGCTCGTTCCACGTGTGCAGGTGTGCAAACTCATGCACCGTGGTTACCAAAAAAGCATAAGGGTTAAGATCATAATTGACAGAGATACGATGCCCTTTACCCGAATGCGGCGGCCTGTAATCGCCAAACTTAGTATTGCGGTTACGTGAAATTTTAAATTCACATTTAAAGTAGTCGATCCAGCGACCAATTAATGGGGCAGCTTCTGGTGGAAGATACGTCGAGAGAATTTTTACTTTATCCAATTTTTACCTCGGTTCAAAGATAACGGTTTTGACTTATTTGCCGATGCGGTTTTTGTTGCTTGCCTGTAATATTCTGGCAAGGCATTTTCAGTTATTGCCATTGTTCCCGCTGCTACAATCGCAGGCTGTCATTCAGGTGTTCAAGATAAATTATTGCGGCTCTCCCTTCATTAATTTACATTTGCCAACCATGCATACAAAGATAGTTTCGTTATTGCCCGCTGCCACAGAAATAGTTTGCGCCTTAGGCCTTGAGAAAAGCCTGGTTGGCCGTTCGCACGAATGTGATTTCCCTGTATCGGTAAAACAGCTGCCGGTATGTTCGGAAGCTAATTTCCCTGATGGTTTGGCCAGCGCAGCCATCGACGTTAAAGTAAAAGAAATTTTGGCGGATGCTTTATCAATATACACGGTAAACCGCGAGGCAATAAAACAGCTGGCACCTGATGTGGTGATTACACAGGCACAATGCGAGGTTTGCGCTGTATCCTTAAAAGAGGTGGAAGAAGCATTGGATAACTATCTTTATAAAAAGGCACAGATTATTTCCCTGCAACCCAATAGCCTGGATGATATATTTACTGATATTACAACCATTGCCAAAGCTTTAAATGCAGGCGCTGCCGGTAATGACTTGTTGGAAGCATTGCATGAAAGGGTTGATATCATTCGCCATAAACTAAAATTTATAGAAAACAAACCCACCGTTGCCTGTATTGAATGGCTGCAGCCGTTAATGTTATCCGGCAACTGGATGCCCGAATTGGTGAAGATTGCCGGTGGAACCTCCATATTGGTTGAGCAAGGCAAACATTCGCCTTATATACAATGGGACGATATAAGGATAGCGGACCCGGAAATTATAATTTTAATGCCTTGTGGCTTCGCTATTGAACGGACTTTAAAAGAAATGGACATAATGCTGGAATTACCGGGTTTTGCCGAAATGAAAGCAGTAAAAAACAACCAGGTTTATATTGCCGATGGAAACCAATATTTTAACCGCCCGGGGCCACGCATTGTTGATTCTATTGAGATACTGGCAGAAATTATTTATCCCAAACAATTTATTTTTGGGTACGAGGGAAATGGCTGGATAAAGTTTTCTTTATAAGTCAACATTGAATCACCATTGTCGCCTTAACGGCACTTTAATATACGAGCCAAAACGTACTATATTTACATATTAAAAACCTAAGTTTATAAAATACTATAACCCTGATTATTTTATTTAAAATGACGAAACGCCCACTAATAATTGGCATTGGTTTAATGATGCTGATTACGCTGGTAACCTACTTAAACCATTTTAATAACACTTTCCATTTCGATGATTTTCATACCATACTAAACAATGCCAATATCAGGTCGCTGAAAAATATCCCCCGCTTTTTTGCCGACGGGAGTACGATGAGCATTTTACCGCAAAACCAGGCTTACCGGCCAGTAGCAGTGACCTCCCTTGCTCTGGACTACTGGTTGGCCGGTGGAAATTACGCTTCATATTTCCAAACGTCTACATTCATTTTATTTTTGATACAAGGAGGACTGATGGTTTTGCTGTTTAATAAATTGTTTAGCCTTTCACGCATCAATAATCGCAATAGCTACATAGCGCTTATAGCGGCAACCTGGTACATGCTACATCCGGCCAATGCCGAAACGGTTAACTACATTATTGCCCGGGCCGATGTGCAGTCCACCTTGTTTGTGCTGCTCGGTTTTATACTTTATATTTTTTCTCCTTTTTGCCGCAAAACATTTATTTACCTCCCGGTTGTTGGCATCGGCATTTTGAGCAAAGTTCCGGCGGTTATGTTTGCGCCGCTTTTGTTCTTTTACATTTTAATGTTCGAGGCCGGGCTTGGTTTAGGCGATCTGTTTAAAAAATCACAATTTAAACAGGTATGGGCCGTGTTTTTAAAAACATTACCGGCATTTATATTTTGTGGCCTGATGTATTTACTGGTAGACAGGCTGACACCAAAAACATGGGAACCCGGTGGCACGGAACCATTACAGTATTTGATTACCCAGCCGTTTGTTATACTCCATTATTTTTACGAGTTCTTTTTACCCACAGGCCTGAGCGCAGACACCGATTGGAAAGTATTACCTTCTGTTTGGGACGTTCGCTTTTTTGCCGGCTGTATTTTTATTTTGCTGATGCTGATAACTGCTTTTTATACTTCAAAACGGCAGGCCACACGCCCGGTAAGCTTTGGTATAATATGGTTCTTTTTAGCGCTGCTCCCTACATCAAGTATTATTCCCTTAGCCGAGGTATTAAACGACCACCGGATGTATTTCCCGTTCGTCGGGCTGGTAATGAGTGTAACCTGGTCGGCAGCGCTGCTGTTGTCAAGATATTACATAGACATCAAAAAGCCGGTTATCATTATCCCGGGTTTAGTATTACTATCTGCCTGCGTATATGGCACTTACAAACGAAACGAGGTATGGCATTCTGAAGAAAGCTTGTGGCGTGATGTTTCCATTAAGAGCCCGTTAAATGGACGCGGCCTGATGAATTATGGGGTGGTATTAATAGGCAAAGAGCAATACCCGGAAGCGGAAAAGTATTTAAGAAAAGCAATGCACATCATTCCGGACTATTCTTTTTTGTATACTAATATGGGGTTAATTAAGGAGCAGGAAGGGCAGCCCGTGTTGGCGGAAAATTATTATAAAGCCGGTGTTAAATTAGGTCCAAATTATCCCGACCCTTTATATTTGTATGCGCGGTTTTTAATAAAACAATACCGGTACAGCGAGGCCATACCTATATTACAACATGCGATTAAAATATCACCCTCATATGTTATTCCGCGCACACTTTTAATGGGTATATACTCCACAATGGGAGATTGGGAAAAGCTTAATCAACTGGCAATTCAAACCCTGAAGCTTTCGCCGGATAACCCTGAGGTGAAGGGCTATCTGAAATCGGCACAGCAAAAGAAAAATCATCTGGATGTTGAAGCTGAGGAAATTAAAAAAGCGCCCAGTGCCGAAAAATATACGGAGCTTAGTTTGTTGAATTACCAGGTAAGCCGTTACCAGCAATGTGTAGACGCGGCGCGGGAAGCTGTTAGTTTAAATCCCCGTATGCCCGAGCCCTACAATAATATGGGGATTGCATACACAAAACTAAAGCAATATGATAAAGCAGCCGGGGCACTAAAAAAAGCGCTTGTATTGAAGCCCGGATTTATATTGGCAAAAAACAACCTGTTATTAGCCGAAGAGGAGGCGGATAAAGCGGGAATAAAAATTGCAAGCCTTAACGCGGCAGATTATATTGAGCTTAGCCTCAGTTATTTTAATAAGGGAATGTTTAAGCAATGTATTGATGCCAGCAATCGTGCCCTAACTCTGAATCCAAATTATGATATAGCTTACAACAATATCTGCGCTGCCTACAATAAGCTGGGCGATTGGGATAAGGCGATAGCAGCAGGCAAAAAGGGCTTAAAGATCAACCCAAACAATCAGGTATTAAAAAACAATTTTGCTGTATCTATTAAAGGGAAAAGTCCGGCACCGGCTAAGTAGCATTAAGCGATGCTATATCTGTTTCTTAAAAAAGAAAACACGTATATCAGAGCGCGAAGCCAATATCACCGGTTTTAATACCCGCAGTCCGGCTGTTAAAACCATAGCCTTTAATTTGCTGATGTCTTTGTCGGCTTTGATTCTTTCTTTTGAGGTGGAGAAATCAAGCGATTTAAGTTTAATATTTGTTGTCTTTAAAAAACCATATTTATTTAAAAGTAGCTCCAGGTTATTTTGGTTAAAATAATTCATATGGGGACTATGAAAATTGAATTGCCAAAGCCGCTCCAAAAATGACTTTATTCCAATCTTATACAGCAATTGCGCCGTTTTATAAAAAAAACCGTCGCTCATCGGTATATTGATAATCAGCAATCCGTTGTCGTTTAAGTCTTTTTTTAATGAAATCAACAACCCGTCCAAATCCCTTATATGCTCAAAAACATCATTAAAAATTATAAAATCAAATCCCTGTTCGCTTTTTATATTTAAATCAGGATAAAACCCGTAGTAAACATTCAGCCCGTTTTCTTTATGGTAGTCTTCGTGCGCTTTTTCAGGCTCTATGCCGATACATCCGATACCATTCTCCTGGCAAACTTTTAACCACCAGCCATTCCCGCTGCCAATTTCAAGGCCTTTCAGTGTTCTTTTTTCATCGTCCTTAAAAACCTTAAGTGCTTTAACGATGGTGTTAAAATTTTCAAAACGGAGTTTTTTCAAACCAATTTCCCGGCTATCCAGCTCCAGGCTCGATTGAAAAGAAAGATCGAAATTGGCATCAGAGGTGTATAAGCCGCATTGGTGGCATTTATAAATATTGAATTTAAGCTTATACTTTAATTTCGATTGATTACCGCAAACCGGGCATTGAATATAATCCATATGATTAAAGTGCCTGTTTCTCTTTATCTGCCTTTTCCATTTTTTCTTTTAACAGCGCAAGTTCCTGCGTGAGTTTTGTAATGCTGTGCTGCGCCTTGGAACTTACCACCGACAAGTGCAACAAATAAATCAGTATCATAAAAATGAATCCTGTAAAAACAAGGTTCGGCGGTTCAAACACACCGAATAGTTTGGACATCACATCCAACCCCTTTCGCCAAAACGAAAAAAGGATCAGCACCATGGTACAGATGCACCAAACTATTGCATACTCTTCGCGCAGCTTGCCTTTAATAATCAGCCTCGAAATGTAGGCGATAAATAAAATATTAATAACGATGGTTATAATTTGTATCCTGGCCATATCAATTGGGTTTACGAATGAATAAAAATAGCATACTTATAGTTACTTTTATACAGTAATATAAAGAAGCAAAATTACGGATAGACGACTTTCCGGCTAACCGCTCGCTCATCATTACCGGCACTTCCTGAATGGAAAGCCCTGCTTTGGAGAACAGAACCAATGATGCCGGTTCAGGGTATTCATCCGGGTATTTTTCAGCTGCCAAGTCAATTGCTAAGCTATCAAATAACCTGAACCCGGATGTGCTGTCATAAATATTTTTGCCGGTAAACAACTTGTTGAGCAAATGGAAATAACGGATCCCTATGCGGCGGGCAAATGATGATTTAAATCCACCTTCGTCTAAAAAACGGGATCCAATCACCACATTGGTTCCTGTTTTTTCGTGAGCTGTGAGCAGTTTTAATAACTCTTCTGGCGGGTGCTGACCGTCACCGTCTAACTGGATCGCTATGTCAAATCCATTATCTTTGGCGTATAAAAAGCCTGTTTGCACGGCGCCGCCAATTCCAAGGTTAACCAACAGGTCTAACACCATTATGGGATATAATTCAGCGATCGTTTTTGTATTGTCCTGCGAGCAATCATTCACCACCGCAATTTCCATGTCATAGCCTTCAGGTAATTGAAGTTGCAGCAACTGCTCCAATACCTGCGGAAGCGAGTCTTCTTCGTTATAACATGGAATAATGATCAGTAATTTTTTACTCATGGACTTTAACTGCTTGATTTAACTGCTAATATATTATCACATTGCATTTTTAAAGTATGAAAAACAGTTTTTGATGAATATTTAATTCAGTAACATATTAATACATTCTGCGTCAAAGTGTTATCTCTATAACCAGAACATTTAAACATATCTTATCATGATGAAAAATATACTGATTATTATCTTACTTATTTTACCGGCAAGCAGCACTTTATTTGCACAGCCTGCCGTAAAAGAAGATTCCATGATTTACGTTTGCCCGCCATGCGGCGGCGACTGTGACGAAATACAGTTTGATAAACCAGGCATTTGCCCGCATTGCGGAATGGCTCTGACTAAAATCAAATTGAGCGATTTTAAGAAGCAACTGGTCGCAAAACCAATCACTATTTGTTTTTACTTACAGGATGGCGTTGAAGTATTGGATTTTGCCGGACCGATGGAAGTTTTTATCACTGCCGGATTCAATGTGATCACGGTATCAAAAACATATAAGCCCATCCGCTCCAAAACTGTATTGTTTATAACTCCTGATTACTCCATTCAGGATGCCCCAAAAAGCGATATACTTGTGGTTTTTGGCGGTCCTACCCAACCCACAATTGATGACCCGGAGGTTATGACGTGGATAAAAGGGCAAATAAGCCACGATAAATACGTGATGTCGGTGTGTACCGGTGCATTTATTTTAGGTAAAGCCGGTATTTTAGATAACCTGACAGCTACCACCTTTCATACAGCTATTGACGATTTGGCCGAAGCTTATCCCAAAACCAAAGTGCTGGCCAACACCCGCTTTGTTGATAATGGGACGGTAATTACTACCGCCGGGATCTCAGCAGGTATTGACGGCGCACTGCATTTGGTTGAAAAGCTACGCGGCCTTGAATATGCTAAAGGTGTTGCCCAATCTATTGAATACGATAAATGGGTACCGGATAACGGATTGGTAATTGCTAAACACTAAATCCGAAATCGAAATTCCGAAATTCGAATTACGCCGCCTTCGAGATATACTTAACAAGGCTCCTTTTAGCAACCGGCAGTAATGTTTGCTCCAGCGGGAAGGTAATGTCGCTCTGCACATAATACACAGCCGGGTTTGGCATATATTGATTACGGCGTATCAGCTCCAGTTTTATGGCTTCGGGGGTGCGGGTTATGCTTTCTTCGTAAGTATCCACAAACTGAATGTTGATACCGCGGTATTTATCATCCTTGTTTTCAAAAATTGTTATCTGGAACTCATATATCAGGTTGGTGCGCTCTCTGCCGTTGCGTAACGAAAAATAGCCTTGATAAGGCATCAAAGGCACAATACCAACTGGGTCAATGTTCAGCTGGCTTTCTACAAAATCATATATTTCTTTCCCGGTTTGAATAGCCGGATCCATTTTTTGCAGGGCATAGGTAATAATTGCTTCTATCTCTTTCATTGAATTATCGTCGTCAACTATTTTTTGATAGGTGAGCTTTACCGCCTCAATGTCGGCCTTAGTTAGCCGTTGCGGAAAGGACTGCTGCAGCATGGATTTATTTTTCTTAAAGTATAGAAGATTATTGAAATGAAATATCAGGTCGGTTAGGTTTGGATAGAGCTTGCTTTTATCAAAATGGCGGTTAATTTCCTGCAGATAATCTAACAAGATGTACTTTTTATGCTCAAAATCAATTGAGCCTTCTATAAACCAGTTTTTGCTTAACTCTTTCATATTTTTCAATTTCTTTTAGTAGCTTAAATTAAACAAAAAAGAGCAATTTTGCAATATGCCTTTAGGAACCCTTTATTTAATACCCGTACCGTTAGCTGATGAAGCCACGGCCAAATCATTTACACCGTACCTGGTAGATACCATTAACAGCATAAAAGAATACATTGTTGAAAACGAAAAAACTGCACGAAAGTTTTTGAAGGAGGCCGGGCTGAAAACGCCTCAAAGCGAACTGATAATACACGATTACAGCAAGCATAACCGGGAATTAGGTACCGCTGATCTTTTTAAGGGGTTGCAAACAGGTGCCTCGGTTGGCTTAATGAGCGAAGCCGGATGCCCGGGTATTGCCGATCCTGGTGCTGAGATTGTGGAAAAAGCCCACCGGATGGGCATAAAAGTGGTTCCATTGGTAGGGCCCAGCTCTATTTTGCTGGCGCTGATGGCTTCGGGGTTTAACGGGCAAAGCTTTGCCTTTAACGGTTACCTGCCCATTGATAAAGTTTTGCGGAGCAAAAAAATAAAGGAACTGGAAAATCTGGCTGAGAAGAACGACCAGACACAGTTGTTTATTGAAACACCTTTCCGTAATAACCCATTGCTGGAAGAAATATTAAAAACGGCACACCCCAAAACAAGGTTGTGTATAGCATGTGATCTTACATCCGCAACCGAGTTTGTCCAGACCAAAACTATTGCTGAGTGGCAAAAAAAAGTGCC
>JAQBOU010000228.1 GCA_028287865.1 Mucilaginibacter sp.
AATGACTGCTCAAAAGCTGGCCATTTGGTTTCCTGGGAGAATGATATTAGATTTGAATTAGCAATCAACCCTTGGCAGGCCCCCATGGGGGCCTGCCAAGGGTTGACACAGTTTATTTTACAGACCCACCGAAAATAAATTGTAGAGACACAATACTTTGTATCTTAAGCGTACCAAGACGCAAAGTATGCGTCTCTACAATATTTAAAGACCTTATTTCTTCTTTGGCACCTTCGCCCCCTCTTTACGGGCTTCTGATAAACCAATAGCTACGGCTTGTTTTGGATTGGTAACTTTTTTTCCGCTTTTGCCGCTTTTTAATTTGCCTTCTTTCATTTCATGCATGGTCTCATGCACTTTTTCTTCTGCTTTTTCTGAATATTTTGCCATAATATTAATTTTAGGTAGATAATATTAAACAAAGCAAAATATTTGCCAAAGATCAGATTATGGGTATATAGTACTTCTAATTACCACTGATTTTTGCAATACGAGGCACAACAACCAATATTTTCTTATCTTCAAACCAATTAATAATATGGGTGTTCATAAACCAGCTATGTAATACATTACTATATGACGATAAAAAAAACTACACATCCATTTTACGAAAGATTATCACTGATTCTTATTGGCCTTATTTCCCTTGGCTACCTGGTTATACAAGGCAAACAAGTACTTGATCCTTTAATATTTGGTTTTTTATTTGCCATACTGCTGTTCCCCATTTCAAGTTTTCTTGAAAAAAAGCTTCATTTTCCCCGCGCATTATCCTCACTGGCATCTATCCTGTTACTAATAGCCTTTGTTGGTGGTATACTCTACCTTGTAGGTGCACAAATATCAAACCTTGCCAGCGATTGGCCGATGCTGAAAAGCCAGGTGGCTCAATCATTAAATGATCTTTCAAGCTGGGTACAAGGGGCATTTCATATTAATACAAGCAAACAAATGAGCTATGTACATGATACTACAAAAAAGATCATGGCTTCGGGCGGAAGTGTACTGGGCGAAACATTTGGAGCGATATCCTCACTCATGCTTTTTTATGTGTTTATCCTCATATTTACCTTCTTTATTTTACTTTACCGTGCCTTGCTTATTAAATTTATTGTATGGGTTTTTAATGATGAATTTGAAAACATAGTGCATGATATTGTTGAGAATATTCAGAGTATTTTAAGGCAATACATACTCGGGTTATTGCTGGAGATGTTCGTGGTAGCCTGCCTGGCTTGTACCGCGTTTTGGATTATTGGTGTTAAATATGCCGTACTGCTTGGAATTATTGTTGCCTTATTTAACCTGATACCTTACCTGGGAATTTTCACGGCGCTGCTTTTAAGCACCCTCATAACATTTGCTACCGGAAGCATAGCCGATGCGGTAAAAGTAGCCGGCAGCGTACTTGCCATACACGCCGTTGATTCAAATTTTTTGTTGCCGACCATTGTAGGATCGAAGGTTAAACTAAATGCGCTGATCACCTTTCTAGGTATAGTTTTGGGCGAAATGATATGGGGCTTGTCGGGTATGTTTCTGTCCATCCCTATTATGGCTATCCTGAAAATCATATTCGACCGGGTAGACAGCCTTAAACCATGGGGCTTCCTGCTGGGGAGCGGACAGGAAGAGAAAAAGTCGACCATGAAAAAAATGAGCCCTGCCAAAGCTGATAAAACGTGATTGGAGCTAAAGGAAATTTAGCAACAAGTTAAATACAATTTCATAAAGGAAAACCCTTCGCCTTTATCCTTTAAAAGGCTTACACCATATGTATCACCCGGATATAAATTGCGATACCGTAAGCAATTAATATTACCGTATTCAAAACCAGCAGCCAGTTAAGGTCGGGTTCGTTATATTTCTTAATGGCACAGGTTATCAGTAAAGCAACAAATCCAACTAACAAAACAACGGGAAATATCATTTCCCATTTGTGATGAAAAGAAAAGTAGATGTGCTGTAACTTGGTTTGATCTCCCGTAAAAAAAGGGACCATCGCAGCAAACAACAGAATAAAGAAAACCCTGATCACAATTCGGGTTACAAGCCGGTTAACCTTCATAGCCGGCAAAATAAAGGAAAATTAATTTACTTGTCGGTCAAAATATCAATACAATTCTTACTTAACGCTTTAAGACGATCGCCTAACGTATTTAAGCCTTTCAAATCATTGATACCTTTATAAAGATTTTTTATTGTTTCCAGTGTTTCGTCACTGTGATCACAGGCCTCGGCTTTTTCAAGGTGAGGCAGTGCTTGTTTTGTTGCATTAACATAGGCGGTGTGAAGCTGAGCATTCATCACTTTATCATTCGCTGAAGCATTTAATTGCTTCACTATCCGGTTTGATTTATCAAGGTATAAGTAACCTAAAGCACGGTGTACCACATAATAATCCGGCACAGCCGCAGCCACCTTTTCATAATAAACTACCGCCTTATCAGGCTGATCATTATCCTCGTACATTTTTCCAACGGAAAAATAAAAATTGATCCTGGCTTTCCCGGGCAACAAATCTGCTTTGGGTAAAATGACTTCACCAAGCTCCAGAACCTTATCCTGTTCACCCTGCAATTTTGCAAGATTAAAATCAAGGTACTGATTGTAAACAGTATCGGCCGATTGTCCCAAAGTGGTACAATAAATAAAAACAGAAAATAACAGTAACAATGTTTTTTTTAGCATAGCTGATGTTGGCCAAATATAAAATCATTTAAACTAATATAGCCTTTGTTACCTGCTTTTGTATCGGGATAATCCCTTCCAAATTTTATATTCCTTATACAGGCAATGCCCACATGGCCTGTAACTCAATTGCCTTGCTTCTTCTTCAGACTTAAAGAACACCCGGTTCTGAACCTTCATCCTTTTACCGGAGAAACAGTCCAAAGTTCCATAGATCCTTAATTTTGAATTACCGGCAAAAGCTATCTCGTTATTATTTAGCAGCACTTTCAATTGTCTGCTGCGTTTAAACGGCGTATCTCCTAACTCAGTATGCCGGATCATGCTGCATCATGAAAAATAATCCCGGCAGTATGTCTTTTACCCGATGTTATTTCGCTAACCCCATGTTTCATATTTACTCTGTAATAACCCTTGCTGCCTTTTACCGGCCTGAAATTGGTGGTGAACAGCAGCATGTCTCCTTTGCGGGGTTTTAAAACAATCGCTTTGGATTGCGCCCGCGGCCTTTGCTCAATCAACACAAATTCCCCGCCTTTATAATCCACACCCGGTTCATTTAAAAACAACACCAGCTGCATAGGGAAATAGACCGCACCATACAAATCCTGGTGAAGTGTATTATAACCCCCTTCGCCATACTTTAATATCAATGGCGTTGGCCTATATTGGTTTTGCGCATGGCAAAGCGCCAGCAATGCAGTTAAACTTTCCGGAAAATGCTGATCGATATTTAATACCTGCGTCCATGTGTTAGCTATAGTTGCCAGCTTTGGATACACGCTTTCCCGCAGTTGTTGTATTACCGGTGGCAATGGATATTGAAAATATTTGTATTCGCCAAGGCCAAAACGAAAGCGTTCCATATTGATGGTTTTGCGGTACAACCCTTTATTGTTATACTGTGCTATCATCTCATTACACTCAAAATCGGTCAATGCCGAAGGAATGCAACAGTAACCGCGTTCGTTCATCTCTCCGGTGATCTGCTCCCAGTTTAACAGGTTAATTCTTTGTTGTATATCCATTTTAATAAAATTAATACGCCTCACCTAAATCCTCTCCAAACTTTTAAGCCCCCTCTCTCTTGGAGAGGGGTTGGGGTGAGGCCCTTACCCACTTACTCAATCAAACTTACCTTAGCAGCCTCCCATCCAATCATGGCTGTTTTACGGGTACTTCCCCAATGATATTGCCCGAATTCCCCCGTTGATTTAATCACTCTGTGGCATGGAATTAAAAAGGCTACCGGGTTACCGCCAACAGCGCTGCCCACCGCCCGGTTTGCGGCGGGATGCTGAATCGTTTTCGCAATAGACGAATAAGTGGTTAAGCTTCCCATAGGTATATTAATCAGCGCTTCCCATACCTTAAGCTGAAAACTGGTGCCTTTTAAATGTAATTTGATATCCGATAATTGCGACCAGTCTTTTTTAAATATGAACAGGGCATTTTGCTGTATCACATCTACCATTTGCATATACTCTGCATTGGGAAATTGTGCCTGCAGCTGGCTGAAAGCTTTTGCCTGCTCATCTACAAATGCCATATAACAAATACCTTTGGCGGTAGATGCTACAATGATATTGCCGAACGGGCTTTCGGCGAAGCTGTAATTAATAGCAAGCGTTTTACCGCCATTTTTATACTCGGCCGGGGTCATCCCTTCTATGTTCATAAACAGGTCATGTAAGCGGCCTGTTCCTGATAGTCCTGTTTCAAAAGCGGTGTCGAATAAGGTGACTTGTTTATCCTTTAATATGCCTTTTGCGTAATCAAGGCTCAGGTACTGCAAAAACTTTTTAGGGCTGATACCTGCCCAATCGGTAAACAGCCGTTGAAAATGGAACGGGCTTAAATTTACTTTCTCGGCAACCTCATCAAGATTTGGCTGTTCCTTAAAATTGAGCTTTATATAATTGATCGCGTCGGCTATACGCTGGTAATTTATTATTTCCTGTGTTTCCATAACTCATTATTTATACCACAAAAGTAACCTGCGCTGCAACGCTGTGAAACCCGAAACTTGCTAAGATTTCAGCCATGAGAAACGTCTTTTCGCATTTTAACTATACCCAACACTTCGCCATCCGGCAACACCGTATCAATTCGTTCAATAGCTTTATAACCAACGGCTTCATACAGTGGCACACCCGGCAAGGTCGCCCCTAATTCAAAGCAGGTAAAGCCGTTACCTTTTGCAGCAGCTTCACAAACATTAATGATCAGGCGGCCTATGCCCCGTCTTGCATGATCCGGATGAACAAAAAACGCCCTTATCTTAGCAGCATCGTGTTTCGGGTCAAGCAATGCATCTTCTGTTTCTTTATGCTGATCGCCGCCATAAAGGGTATTGCGTTTACTCCAACCTCCGCAGCCCGCAATAGTTCCATCAATTTCAGCTACATAATAAGTTCCATCGGTTACCAGTTGTGTATCCACACCAAAAACATACCTGATTGCGCTTTCAATTTGACCAGGTGTATAATAATCCGTGCTCAATACATGAACAGATAAAGCGATCATTTCATTTAACTGAGGTATATCTTCAGATGTTGCAAGGCGGATAGTAATTTGCATTTGGTTGAATACTTATTCTTTTATATTTCCTATTTGGTCACATTCAGCAGACAAGCATTCCACTAATTTTCTGCCCATATTGTGTATTTTAATAGTGAAAAACTATTTAGGGTGTAATAAAAAATGGCTGCGATTATTCACAATAATCTGTAAATCAATAAAATATACAAAACAGGATAAAATCTTGAAATAATTTTATGATTTGATAAGGCTGAAAATATTTTGATCCGCTTCGCCGGATGGTATTTTTTATTTCTTAGAACCAAGCTACGGGTGAGATTAAAATACGTTCACAAATATACGAAATCACAGGCCGAAATTAATTTTAAGACCAGACTTACAAAGTTTTAAAACTAAGTCTGATTCCACCGGCAGCAAAAAATCCGAAATCGTAAATCCGAAATTCGAAATCAAAATCCTATCTTTGCCCATGCAAGAAAAAATCCTCATTCTTGACTTCGGTTCGCAATTTACCCAGCTTATCGCGCGCCGTGTCAGGGAGCACAATATTTACTGCGAGATCCATCCCTTCAATCATTTTCCC
>JAQBOU010000240.1 GCA_028287865.1 Mucilaginibacter sp.
TCATTTTAAATTAAATGAAAGCCATAAAAGAAAAGCACTCTTTAGCCATGCGATGGTGTCATTGGGTGAACTTTCCGATATTAACGATCATGATCTGGAGCGGGATGCTTATTTACTGGGCCAATGACGAATATTCGATCACTATCTTTGGACATACCTTTTTTCGTTTCTTTCCGGATTGGTTTTATAATATTTTAAAAATCCCTCACCGATTGTCGGAGGGTATGGCTTTTCATTTCCTGTTTATGTGGTTTTTTACCCTTAACGGAGTCTTGTATATTTTATACACTATCTTCTCGGGCGAATGGCGTGAACTGGTACCTAAACGCAATTCGTTTAAAGAAGCCTGGCTGGTGCTGCTCCATGATCTTCATATCGGTAAAGCCGCACCCCCACAAAAAAAATACAATGCGGCCCAACGTATTGCTTATACAGCTATAATAATAATGGGCATCGGTTCGGTAATTACAGGGCTGGCAATTTATAAGCCGGTTCAATTCTATTATTTAACGTGGATATGCGGAGGCTACCATTTTGCGAGGATATTGCATTTTGCCCTTACCCTTGGGTATGTATTCTTTTTTGTGATCCATATAGTACAGGTGATCCTGGCCGGATGGAACAATTTCAGATCTGTTATTTCGGGATTTGAAGTAGTTAATGAAGAACCAAAAACTATTATTCAAACTGTAAGAAACGATGAAAACTCCAGATAAAAAAGAACTTACCACTGAGCAAAAGATTAACAGGCGTAATCTTATTTCTTTTGGCGCATTCACAGTGTTAGCGGCGGGAGCTTTTGAAGGCTGGCGCTGGTTATACAAATCACCCGAAGAAACAGCCGGCGGCATTACCGGCGGTGCACGTAAACCACTGCGCAGGGCGCTAAATAAAACCGAACTGTTTTTTAGAAGAGTGTTCAGTGATAACCACCTGGTTAAAACCTATCCAAAATCAATGGCAGCCAAACGGGTAAGGGTTAACAGCGATATTGGAGTTGAGGCCGCTAAGAAATTTGATCCGGCTACATGGAAGCTGCAGGTTAACAAAAAAGCAGGCGAGGTGCTCCAGGTTTCCTTACAGGAACTGATGACCTTGCCAAAAACAGAAATTATTTATGACTTTAAATGTGTAGAAGGCTGGGACCAGATATCACATTGGGGTGGCGTAAAATTCAGCGATTTTATAAAGCATTTTAAGCTGGATGATTACGCTAAGATGGATTATGTTGGGATGGAAACCCCGGATAAAGGTTACTATGTAGGAATTGATATGGCCAGCGCCATGCACCCGCAAACCCTGCTGGCTTATGAGGTTAACGAAAAGTTATTGCCATTAGAACATGGCGCACCATTACGGCTGATCATCCCGGTGAAATATGGTATAAAAAATTTAAAACGTATTGGAAATATAACTTTCAGTAACACCCGCCCGCATGATTACTGGGCGGAACAAGGGTATGATTATTATTCGGGATTGTAGTTTCACTTCCGGAGAATGAATGAGTACCTTTTACTGCCTAAATACAGCGCGGCCAAATTAGCTGCCAAATGCCTCCTCTCCAAACAAAGCACTCTGAAGGTCGCCATTAAAAGTGAATAATAATTTAATTAAAGTTATTTATTCACTTTTTGCATAAAATCCATAATTACCTAATAAATGCACCTTAATTCTTTAAAAATTACTGTCTGTATAATTATTTAATGACATTTATTACATATTTCTCAAGTAGTTTAAAATATTTGAGATTTAAATAACCTAATTTACCTTGATATAATAAAAAATGTAAAATTATCATGCAAATCAATCTAAAATATTGATATAAAAATAAGTTTTATTAAAAATATAAACATATTAAGCAGAATTTATAGATAATTATTAAAAATATACTAAATTATAAAATTTATTATCTGTATTATGTAGCTATTTTTTTATTTTATTGATAAAATTATAAGTGTTAAATTTTAAAAGTGTAAATTTTACACTTGATTATTGCTTTAATTTTTTCATTTGGTTAAAAATCTTCAAACAATTGTAATAAATAAGTTACACTGCTATCTTGAGAACAGTATTAACTGACTTATTAATTAAAACATGAAGAAACACTTACTAGGAAGTATTTTTTTCCTTTTGTTATTGTTTGCAGGTAGCCATGCCTACTCACAAAATCGTACCATCACTGGTACCATTACAGCAAAAGAAGACGGCATGCCGCTACCCGGAGTAACCGTAAAATTAAAGGGAACAAATGTTGGAACTCAAACAAATGGAACCGGTAAATTTATCCTGTCGGCTCCCCCGGGTGCTACATTAGTGATCAGTTTCATCGGTTACCAAACCCAACAGGTTATTGCTCCCGGAGCAATTGCAAATGTGGTGCTATCATTATCGGCTGGACAGCTAAACGAAGTTGTTGTAACAGGCTCGGGTGTTGCTACAAGTAAAGCTAAACTCGGCGTTGCTGTCGAATCTATTTCTGGTAAAGCTCTGACATCATCACCGCAGGCGTCAATTGACCAGGGTTTGGTAGGTTTAGTACCCGGTGCGCAGATATCTTCGGTAGACGGCACTCCAGGTGCAAAAACCAACATTGTGCTAAGGGGTATAAATACCGTTCAGGGAACTACCTCGCCCATGATTTTGGTGGATGGAGTTGAATCGCGCGTAACAGATATCAGCCAGCTTGATCCGGCCTCTGTTGATCACATTGAAATTGTAGAAGGTGCGGCAGCTACCTCTATTTATGGTGCACAGGGTGCAAATGGTGTTATACAGGTATTTTCCAAAAAAGGGAAAATGGGTGCAACCCGTATAGATGTATCATCCAGTGCAAGTGCCAGTAATTATATAAATCAGGGTAACGTTTACCAGGCAAAATTGAGCAGCTTTAAAACCAATTCAGCAGGTCAGTTTATTGACGGCTCTGGCAATGTTATTGCATTAACTCAGGATGGGCAGTATCCCGGTATACAATGGGCATATGGTGCAAACTCCGCAGCCGGTGATCCTACTGCTATGTCAAATCCTTTAAACATTGCACATCAGCAATATGGTACAAATTTAAAGTATTATGATCACCTGGCTCAACTGTTTAAAACAGCTTATACAACAAATAACAGTGCATCTATTTCCGGCGCATCAGATAAATCTGATTATTACTTAACCGTTTCAAATAATCACCAGCAGAGTGACATCAGAAACAACGGCTATAATGACAGGACAAACCTTACTTCTAACATTGGAGCTGAATTGTTTAAAGGGTTTACCATCCGGTCTGTAACAGAGTTGATATATACCAAAAACACGCTAAACCCAGCGTTTGGGTTAGGCGGTATAAATAACGTTAGTAACACTGGTAATAATACCAACAGTGGCAACAGCGGGGGTATATTTGATGCGCTTAATTCATCACCGTTTTACAATTTTGATCAAAGGAATCCCGACGGAAATTATCCAATGTCATTAAACTCCGGTACAGTTGGGGTAAACGGCTCTAATCCCAATTACTATACCGAATTTTCAAACCAGGTAACAAACCGTGTGGATATTTTACAAAATATTCAGGCAGACTACAAGATTAATAAATTTGTTACCTTAAATGCGAAGTATGGTATTAACTATGAGCATGCTGAGCAAAATTATATTTTCAAAAACCAGTCCGCTACGCTTACGGCAATAGATCTTGGATCATACACCGGTATATACGCTCCTGACGCAACCGGTGAGGTTGATAAAAACACTAATACAGTTACTTTTCAAAATTTTAACGGGTCGGCGGTCATAAAAACCGATTTTGAAAAAGATTTTCATATCAATGTACCTATAACCACAAGTACCTTATTAGCATATGATTATAGGAAAAATAATGCTCAGTATTTTAGTTCGTATGGTATAGGCTTACCAAGTTATTCAATTTATAATTTCCAGCAAACTACCTCGCAAGCAATAGCTTATGATCATACGGTTCCATTTATTACTTATGGATTTGTTGTGAACCAGAAAATTGATTTTGGTGATTATGGCGGTGTATCTGGTGGTGTAAGAAGTGATTATTCTTCGGCTTTTGGGCAAGGTTCAAAACCATTTACTTTCCCTGATATAAATGCTTACATCAGGCCATCATCATTCAGTTTCTGGAAAAACTCAAGTCTTGGATCAGCAATTCCTGAATTTAAGATCAGGGGTGGTTTCGGAGAAGCAGGTATTCAACCAGGGCCATTTGACAGGTATCCAACCATTAATCCACAAAACATCGGATCCTCATTGACATTTAATTTACCTACCTCTCTTGCAAATTCAAATTTAAATGTGGAAGTATCAAAAGAATATGAAATTGGTACAGACATTTCTATCAGGGGAGCGTCGGGCAATTGGTTATCAGAATTCAACATCAGCGGCACCTACTGGAACCGCAAAACCGACAATGCCATTTATAGTATAAGTACCGCTCCTTCAACAGGTGGAAACCAAATTTTAACAAACTCCATTGGGCTTGCTTCAAATGGTGTACAGGCGTCGCTCAATATGGTTGTCTACAGGGCTAAAGATTTCAACTGGAACTTTACTACCAACTTTAGCCATGAAACCACTACGATCACCAGCATTAAGGGCCCTCCAATTATTTTAACCACAGCTGCAGGAAGTACCCTCGAGTCATTAGTTGCCGGTCAAAAAATCGGCCAGATCTACGGTTACAAAGCTTTAACAAGCGTAAGCGAAAAAAACAATGAAGGTTTACCGTATATACTTCCTGCTAATTATAGCCAGTATACTATTGTTAACGGCAGGGAGGTAAACATAGCTACAAAAGCTATTCAATTTGCAAATGAGGTTTCGTCTATCGGCGATCCAAATCCTAAATTCAATGCGTCTTTCATCAATAATTTCAATTATAAGCGCCTAACTTTCGGATTTCAGTTTGACTGGGTTCATGGCAGTCACCTTTACAACCAGACAAAAGAATGGGAGTACAGGGACGGTATCAGCAGCGATTATGACAAAGCTGTTAATATTGCCGGCACATCAGCAGCATATACAGCTTACTACAGAAGTGCCTATGCAGATATTATCGGCGCAAGAAACGGTGCCAGGGACGGAACTAAAGATTATTTTTATGAAGATGCTTCCTTCTTACGTTTAAGGAGCATTTACCTGGGGTATGATTTTTCTAAAATATTGGGCAGCAAAATCTTCAGAAGGGCGGTTTTAACATTTACTGGTCGTAACATCTTAACCTTTACCAAGTATACCGGTTTTGATCCTGAAATTAGTTCTGGCGCGTCTAACTCACCGTTTGACAGGGGTGTGGATCATAATTCAACGCCTAACAGCAAATCCTACCAGGTCAGCTTAAATCTTGGATTTTAATTTATTTTAATTGAAAAAACATGAAAATATATAAATATATAATAACATCGATAGTCATGGCTGGTATAGTTGTGTCATCATGTAAAAAGGAATTACAGGTTGCAAACCCTAATTCGCCAACGCTTGACCAGGCTAAAACAGAAA
This sequence comes from Mucilaginibacter sp., assembly GCA_028287865.1. GTDB lineage: Bacteria > Bacteroidota > Bacteroidia > Sphingobacteriales > Sphingobacteriaceae > Mucilaginibacter. Next base: position 5,512 of record JAQBOU010000240.1, read on the forward strand.
GCGGCCTTACTTCCCTTGCTGAAGGAGGTGTATATACCAACGGCTTCGCAAATGGTGACGGATGGTTAGGGGACAGCTTTTTTTCCCTTTGTTATGGCTATCATGAACTGCTTGCTGATGATGTATCGGCTCAAGCCTCTAATCAAAACGTAAACCTGGTTAACGTGCCTGATTACGTGATTTTGGACGACGGTTCGAGAATTACAAATACTCAGCCTCAAATTGCCAATTTAAGGCTTAATAACAGTCGTGACAAACAAGGAACTAATATGTTCTACTATGAATGGCAAAACATGTATGCTTTAAATAATGCTTGCAACCAGATCCTGGCTCTTGCCGGTACCGTTCCTTTATCGGGCGATGCTGCTACCAAGCAAATAACCTACAAAGCGTGGGCTTACTGGTGGAAGGGTTATGCTTATGCCAGGCTGGGTTCAATTTATTATGCAGGTGTTATTAACAACGCGGTTAGTGCTACAAATGGCGATTATGTTAATAGCGCTGCTTTAATAGCAGAATCAAATAAAAACCTTACCCAGGCAAGCACTTTATTGAGTTCAATAAGCAACACTGCCACTTATACAACCTTGATGACATCATTAATACCATCATTTGTGCAGGTAGGTAATGGCCAGGTCCCTACACCTACAATGTTTATTCATAATATTAATACCCTGATGGCACGTAATTTATTGGCAAATACAAGGTCAAGTGCAATGACAGCCGCCAATTGGCAAACTATTATTGCTTTAACAACCGCAGGCATTCAGTCAGCCGATAATGTATTTGCCGGGCGTACTGCTGCACTTAATGGATTTTTCTCGGCCGGCGGCGGATCAGTATCCGCCAACACTGCCGGTAATCCAACGGTAACTACCTTTACAATAAGCGAAAGGCTGGTACAGGATATCAAACCAGGTGACAAGCGGATGTCAAAAAACTTTTTACAAGTTCCGCCATTCCTGAACCAGGTTGGTGGTTTCACATTTGGTACAAGATGGGAATTGCTAAATGCGCAGCTTAACCCGGTTGCGGGTAATAGCGCTTTTCAGATTGCCGATAAAACCCCTGGTAACCAAGAGGTTTATATAGGACCAAGCTATGAGGAAAATGCGCTGATGCTAGCAGAAGCATTGATTTATATCGGCCAGATTAATCAGGGCCTGGCGTACGTAGACGCTGTAAGAACTTACCAGGGAGCTGGTTTAGCTGCGGCATCAGGCACCGGCTTAACTTTGGCACAGGCATTGGAAGAGGTGCGCAAAGAAAGACGACTTTCTTTATTATTCAGGGGTACAGCATTTTACGATGCCAGAAGATGGGGTGTAATATATGATATAACCAAGGGTGGCGGACGTTCAGGTTGCGTTGTTCTTACACCTGCAGGTGTGTTAAATACAAATGCAACTATCAATTATGACTTCCTTGATTATTGGGATGTTCCGGCTGACGAGTTCGTTCTGAATCCACCGGTTGCTGGTAGTGCACCTATTAAAAACCCTAATTAAATTTAAAGATCAGTACAAGTTAATAAATGAGTCGCAGCCCGATAGGGTTGCGGCTTTTTTTATGACGAATTTTGGATGATGACAGGCTCGCAACCTGAAATTAACGACCCGCACCTTTAAGGGATTAGTTTTATATATTAATCTAAATATTTGCATATTGCAGCATGCCTGTTGAGAAGCTGCCGCTTAAAAAACAAATTGCTTATGCCTGTGGCATGATAGGCTGGAGCATCATGACAAATATTGTGATTGTGATGCTGCCCTACTTTTATTTACCTCCGTCAAATTCAGGATTAGTGCCATTTGTGCCGCAATTACTATTATTCGGCGTGCTCAATATTATGTCCATCATAGCGGCCTCCGGGAGGTTGGTGGATGCGTTTTACGACCCTTTTATTGCCTCGATGAGTGATAAAAGTAACAATTCCACCGGGCGACGGATTCCGTTTATGAAATGGGCGATATTTCCGGCGGTTATTTTTTGCGCACTTAGCTTTTGCCCGTTGGTTAAAGCCGAAAGTATTCATAATGCAATTTGGCTCACCGTTACGCTTGTTGGTTTTTTTATGGGTGCTACTACTTACATCATACCATATAACGCACTTTTACCAGAACTTACCGATACGGCTGCAGAAAAGGTGAAGCTCTCATCTTTTCAGCAGGTAGGGTTTGTTATCGGTATTATAATCGGTGCGCTTGTAAATAATTTTGCCGACCTGGTACAGCGCTTTTTTCATGTAGTTAACCGCGATTCATCAGTTCAATATACTATCTGGGGATTATGTGTTTTTGCAGGTATTATTATGCTGATCCCTGTCCTGGCTATCGATGAAAGAAGATATATTGTTAATAAGAATCCTTCTCACCTGCATGTATTACTGGCAATCCGTAAAACTTTCAGCCAGCGTAACTTTAAATACTATCTCATTTCTGATTTTTCCTATTACATGGCCCTGAGCATTATATCAAGCGGCTTATTATTTTTTGTTACCGTGTTGCTTCGTTTGCCCGAATCGATGGGCGGCTTATTAATGCTGACAATGGTATTGGGGTCATTGGTGTTTTACCCGCTTATTAACTACATTTCAAAGAAGCATGGAAAAAAACCGATGGTTTTATTTTCCTTCGCGTTATTAAGCCTGATATTTGCCATGATATATTTTTTAGGAAAGTTTCCTGTTTCATCTAAAGTTCAGGTTTATACACTGGTGCTTTGCGCGGCATTTCCGCTTGCTTCGCTGGGTATTCTCCCAAATGCTATACTTGCTGAAATAGCTGAAAAAGACGCCGCCGAAACAGGCGAAAACCGGGAAGGAATGTTTTTTGCGGTAAAATTTCTCTTTGTAAAGCTTGGCCAAACGCTTGGCATAGCTTTATTTGCCTTTCTTACAGTTTATGGAAAAGATCCCGGACATGATTACGGCCTTCGCTTAAACGGCGTTTGCGGATTTCTGCTTTGTTTAATTGCATTTATTTTCTTTACCCGGTTTAAAGAAAAAAAATAATTGCGGCTTTTTGAACAAAAAAAACGCTTAAACCATTTTGATTTAAGCGTTTAAAAAAGATTTGAGGTCTCTTTAGCGGAATGGACGGAACTCGAACCTTAGTTAAAGGTAACTGGTTTTCAACCCTTTATATCTCTTCAAAAAAAAACGCCATGAATGACGCTTTTTAAAAATTGATCGTCTATTAGTCAATAACATTTTAAAAATGAAAGCCTTCCTAATCAACTTAAAAATCAACTGATCTCCGCTACATTTCTTAATTCAAATATAAATATTTTTGTACTATTATTAAAATAGCTGTAATAAATTTAGTCTTACCAAATGAATTATTCACTTTTTGCACTTGCTGGAGTTTGATATTTTCGTTTTAATGAATTAAATAGCAAGCGTTAATGAACGCTAAACTATCTAAAATGGCGATGTTATCAAAATTCCATATTTTGCTGCTTCGCAATTATTATAGATAGCATCTTGTTATAAAGTTGTAACTTTTTCCATTTTTAATAATTAATTACAATTATCTTACACTACACCTTTTCGATTAAGATGTCAAGTATACTTTATCATTTGCGTTACTTTTCCA
>JAQBOU010000040.1 GCA_028287865.1 Mucilaginibacter sp.
TGTTAAGCAGTTACTTTGCCGTCTTTTTCAAAAAGTCCACTTAAGCTAACATCGCCGTCATCATAATCATAAGCAACGGCACCGTGATCAAACATATCTAAGCCACCAGGACCTGTTTCACCATGAGCTTCAACACGTAGTTTCCATGGATGAGGCAGCAACATTATCAGTTTCATCATTAACCAGGTTACTACAAACACAGATATAGCAATTGTAAAGGTACCAATGGCCTGTGCTTTCAATATACTTGCATCACCACCGTAAAATAAACCTTTTACAATATTGGGTGCAGTATTATCAGCACCGTAAGGACCGGTAATACCATATTGGCCTGAGGCAAATAAGCCTAAAGAAAGCGTTCCCCATATACCAGCCATACCATGTACCGGTACAGCACCAATCGGATCGTCAATGCGTAAGTACTCAAGTAATTTAACACCTGCAAATACTACAAAACCGGCTACGCCGCCAAGTAAGGTGGCACCCAAAGGGCTAACCCAGTAACAAGGGCAGGTAATAGCAACCAAACCTGCAAGGAAACCGTTAACGGTAAAGCCCAGGTCAAATTTACCTTTAGTTGAACCCCACCATAAGGCAGCCATCATAGCAGTAAAGCCACCACCGCAGGCAGCAAGTGTTGTATTTGTAGCAACACGACCAATACCTTGTATATCCATTGCAGATAAGGTACTACCCGGGTTAAATCCATACCATCCAAACCATAATATGAAACCGCCGACAGCTGCCATTGGTAAATTATGACCAGGAGGCATACCGCCGCCGTCACGGGCAAATACCCGGCCGATACGCGGACCTAACACTACGGCTCCTGCAAGTGAAGCCATACCACCAATTGTATGTACTACGGTTGAACCTGCAAAATCACGGAACCCTTGTCCTAAACTGATATAGAAGTGGTGTGCACTGCCTGCAACATCAGCAGTCCCCATTGTAGCAAGCCATCCATCAGGACCCCATGCCCAGTGACCGATAATAGGATAAATAAAACCTGTGATCCCTATACTGTAAAGAATATCGCCGCGGAAACCTGTACGTCCGATCATCGCGCCTGAAACAACAGTTGAACAGGTATCAGCAAAAGCATACTGGAATATCCAGTGCGCTATTACAGGAACACCGGTGCCCGGATAAAGATCGGGCGTATTTTGAAGGAAGAACCAATGGGTACCAATCAGAGGTGTACCGGAACTAAACATAAACGCGTAACCAATGGCATAAAATAAGATACCGCAAAGGCAGGTATCAAAAATACACTCCATTAAAACGTTTACTGTTTCGCGTTTGCGCGCAAAACCAACTTCAAGCATCACGAAACCTGCCTGCATTGCAAACACAAGGAATGCAGCTACCAGTGTCCAAACGGTATCTATTGCGTTCATTGAATCTTTGGCCGAGCTGATAATAGATTTTTCCAGTGCTGATGTATCCGCTTTTGCGGCTACGGCTGCGGCTGCATGTGCAGATGTACCCAAAAATCCGGGTAAAGTAAAAATAGCCAATACGACAAGCCCTAAGCCTATCATTTTTCCCGAAAAAATGGTTGCACCCAGCGCCCATTTTTCCCGTGTCAGTTGTCGGACTGAACTGAGCAAGTTGAACTTTGTAACGTTTACTTTCATTGTTTGTTTAGTTTAATTTAGTTTGATTGATATTATTATAAGGTGAATAAGTGCAAAGGGCAATATTTATTTCAGAGCGCTGGTTTTATTTCAATCTTTTTACGAAAAATTTAATAATTCACTGCTTTTTATAAATATTTCTATGAAAATATGGATGAAAATTGATAAAAACAAATTACTTAGCAATAAATTAACATATAAATTACAACTTTTATGAAAATAATAAAAAAACTGGCTTAAACGACCATTTTTTTAAACTTTTAATAATATTAAAAGAATAGGTTTGATTTAAACGTTTGTTTTAGCTAGCAATTCGTCATTTTTTTAAATTACTATCAGTTTTGATATTTTTTTTTCTTAAAATGATACAAAAAAGCCTGAAAATCGTATTTTGCATGATAAAATGACGTTAAAAGACTTAAATAATGATTATTTTAAGCTGATTTTTAAAAAAATGAATAACTTATTATATTTATTTTAAAAACTATGTATATAATAAAGGATAGTTATATTTTTGATGTTATCCTTTTTTAAATTCAATCCATGGCTAATATCCGATTTCAAGCTTTGCAGGCAGTACTAACCAGGTCAATCCCTGAGGTAAAAATACCTTCTCCAAAAATTTCAGACTTCTTTGGCGCGAATGTTTTTGATAAAACAAAAATGAAAGAATATCTTTCTACCGAAGCCTTCCAGGGTATTGTTAACTCGGTAGAAAAAGGTGAGCCTATACCCCGTGACCTTGCGGAGCAAGTTGCTTCCGCAATGAAATCATGGGCGATGAGCAAAGGAGCTACTCATTATACACATTGGTTTCAGCCGCTAACGGGATCAACCGCCGAAAAGCATGATGCTTTTTTTGAACCTACCGGAGACGGCGGCGCAATTGAACGATTCTCGGGTGATGCTTTAGCGCAACAGGAGCCCGATGCGTCCAGCTTCCCGAGCGGTGGGATCCGTAATACCTTCGAAGCACGCGGATATACCGCATGGGACCCCTCGTCGCCGGCATTTATTATGGCGCGCACGCTATGTATACCAACGGTGTTTGTTTCTTACACTGGTGAAGCACTGGACTATAAGGTGCCATTATTAAAGGCATTAAATGCATTGGATAGGGCAGCTGTGGATGTATGTCATTATTTTGATAAAAGCGTTGAAAAGGTAAACGCCTCATTAGGCATTGAGCAGGAATATTTTTTGGTAGACATAGCCTTATTTAACGCAAGGCCCGACCTGTATTTAACGGGCCGTACCCTTTTTGGTCATATGTCTGCAAAGAACCAGCAACTGGAAGATCATTATTTCGGATCGATACCTGAACGGGTTTACGCATTTATGCAGGATATGGAAACCGAGGCTCTATTATTGGGCATCCCTTTAAAAACAAGGCACAATGAAGTTGCGCCATCGCAATTTGAGTGTGCTCCTATTTATGAAGAGATCAACCTGGCTATAGATCACAACCAGTTGTTAATGGATCTGATGGACAGAATTGCCAAACGTCATAACTTTAAAGTACTATTGCATGAAAAACCTTATGCAGGCATCAATGGCTCCGGCAAGCATAATAACTGGTCTTTGATCACCAATGCAGGTAAAAACTTGTTATCTCCGGGCAAAACACCGAAAAACAACCTCATGTTTCTTGCTTTTTTTGTTAATACCATAAAGGCGGTTTATGAACATGCAGATTTGTTAAGGGCCTCCATTGCTTCTGTCAATAATGATCACCGCTTAGGCGCAAATGAGGCCCCTCCAGCTATTATTTCTATCTTCCTGGGATCACAGCTAAATGACCTTTTAGATGAAATAGAAACGTCGAGAATCAGCAAAAAAATAAAAGATGATGCATTGTTATGGCAGGGCATACCTAAAATCCCACAGATACTGAAGGATAATACTGACCGCAACCGTACATCGCCGTTTGCTTTTACGGGTAACAAATTTGAGCTGCGTGCTGTGGGTTCGTCAGCCAATTCAGCCAGCCCAATGACGATATTGAACGTTATTG
>JAQBOU010000080.1 GCA_028287865.1 Mucilaginibacter sp.
TTAAAACACCCGCTACATTTGATCTGCACGAATTTTTTAAATTGTGGTGGGCTCAATTAAAGATAAGCTATTATTTAACAGCCAATAAGTACCCAAAGAGGTACCATAGGTTTGACAATGTCAGTAAGTTAAGTAAACACGGTTCAAATTTCTTTCTAAATATATTTTAACGCCACCAAACCTCTCTCCAAAGGACTCCTATGGACCGGAAGGGAGGGCTTTTAAAAAAATGAAGTTAAAGTCTCCCTTACCTGGCCTACAGGGGAAGATTTAGAGGGGGCGAAATTATTGGGGGACCCTTAACTTAAAATTAATGACGTTGCAGGGCTGTGGCAGGCCACCAGGCGGTTTTTGCAAGAAGATCAATTGGTATAATCTGATACGGGCGGCAAATATGAAAGAAGTCCCTAAAAGGATACCTTCGCATTTACCTGAATTTCCATTTCATCACAGCTTCCACTTTATTTTGCACGTGCATCTTTACGTAAATATTTTTGATATGCTTTTTAATAGCATGTATCGTAACGTTCAGATTAGCGGCTATCTCCTTTACAAGTTTGCCTTCGGCCATCAGGTCAAGTACCTGCTTTTCGCGGACGGTAAAAATTTGCTGCCCATCTTTAACAACAGATGGCTGAAAGTGGCGAATGATCCTGCGTGCTATACCGGGGCTCATGGGTGAGCCACCGTTATGTATCTCTTTTATAGAATTGAAGATAACTTCGGGCGAGGCACTTTTAAGCAGGTAGCCTGTGGCCCCGGCATTTAGCGCCTCGAATATCTTTTCATCTTCCTCAAACACCGTCAATATCATGAACTGTATATTAGGGCAATCCATTTTTAATTTCCGGATACACTCAATACCATTTATGCCCGGTAATTGAATGTCTGTTAAAACAACATCAGGCAAAAGTTCCGGCACACCAACAAGGGCACTTTCGGCATCTTTCCAGATCCCGGCAAGTTGTACCTCGTCTGAGAGCTGAAGCAGGGATGCTACTGCAGTGCTATAATTGTCTGTATCCTCAATAAGCCCTACTGATATCATTGCGCATTAATAACAAAGAAATTTACGGATAAAATACCAACTAAAAACTACCCGTTTGGGTAGGTGATAAATTCAGCTCAAATCGCGTTATGGTGCCATTGTCATTAAACATGTTACATTTTCCTTTCATTGTGCCCATTCGGCGATTAATGTTTTTTATACCATTCCCTATTACGTTTAAAGCAGCTGGTGCCGGCAGCCCTATGCCGTCATCTTTTACCTGTATAATTAAGGTGTTACAAATAACGCCGATCCTGAGTTCTACCTGGGTGGCCTTCGCATGTTTAATAATGTTGTTGAGGGTTTCTTTAACACACAAAAAGATGTTACGCCTGATATCGCCTTCTAATGTTATGTCGGGGATGCTTTGTGGGAAATCAATGCTAACCTGATGAGGCAAGGGTTCAAATAACATAATAAAATACTGTCTGATAAAGAATAACAAACTGGCGAGTTCGTCATTAACCGGACTCAATGACCATACAATCTCTTTCATTTGGTCAACCAATTCAGTCCCCAAAACCGATATGCGGTCAATATTAATGCCATCGTTGCTATTGGCTAACTTTAGTTTCAGCATGTTGATATAGAGCAGCATAGTTGAAAGGCCGGTACCTATTTCATCGTGCATATCAGTACTTATACGCTGGCGTTCACTTTGTACGGCCAATTGTTTTTCAAAAACAAGCTTTTGCTGTTTAAGGTTCGCTTTGATATATAATAGTAAAAAAGAAATGACAGCAATAAGTGTTGCGAAACCAATAATGAAATTTCGTTGTTGAGCCTGTCTTGCTATTTTAGCTTCCTTAAGTTTCCCATTTTGATGAAGTAATGCGATCTCTTTATCCCTCCGCTCTACTTCCAGCTTGTTAATCTCTTTGCTTACTTTTTCATTGATGATAGCGTCTTTTAGCCGCGTAAATAAAATTTGATAATAGAACGCGCTGTCATAACGGGCCTGGTACGAAAAATTTTTTGCGAGCCCTTCATAAGCGTCCCTGATATCTTCCCTGTGGAGGATAGATTTAGAGATAGTTAAGCCTTTATGAAGTAACATATCAGCCTGCACGGGATTTTTTAGCAGGGCATATATATCGCCGGCATTAATGTAAACACTGGCAATATCATACTTGTTAAATGAGTTGCCCTTTATTTTGTATTGAGCCAACACCGCCAGTGAATACCGCAACGCTTGCTTATAATTTCCCTCTTTTTTATACGCATTGCTGATTTTATATAAAGTATAAGCAATCCGCTCAGGTCTGGATATTACCTGCGTATTATTAAGACGCTCCTGTATGTTCATTTTTGTATAGATGTTCAGCGCCCTAAAAAGGTAAAGCAATGCTCTTTTGTTATCATTTTTCAGCAAGTAACCATCTCCAATGCTGTTATTTGCATCCGCAACCATCATATTATTCTGAATTTCACTTGCCAGCGTTAAATATTGCATATAATATTTAATGCTTTCATCCGCCTTTTCCTGTTTTTGATAGATATACCCTACTTGATTAATGTAGTAGGCCTGATTTTCTTTGTTATTCAATTGTTCAGCCAGTGATAGTGCTTTTTGAGCTATATTCATCGCGTTGGCATAGTCTGCCAGATAATAATAAATATTAAGACACGCATTATTGATCGCATAACTATCCTCATTAAATTTGTTTGATTCGGCAATTTTGAGGGCTTCCCGGTAATAATTGATGGCTAAAGGGTAATCCTTTTGGTTTTCTGCAAAAATGCCTTCTTCATAAATGCATAATTCAATGCCCTTTGGGTAATTCAACTTAATTGAAAGCTGTATTGCTTCTTTGGCGACCATACGAACTGTTTCGGTAGGGTATGCGCTAAGCGATTTAGCGAACGACAGGTAAAGCAATACTTTATTGGTGTCGTCTTTTAATCCTTCTGTTTCTCTCTTAAATTGGGCATATGTTTTTTCGGCATGCTGGGGAATAGCTTTACTGCTAATTGCAAGCAGGCAAACAATTGCAATAATACATAGCTTAAACATATATAAAATTACATATAACAAGTTCAATTACAATTATTTATTATGTTGAATATCGCATAAACGTTTTTATCGGGAAGAATGGGATTTTTGCTTTATATGATTCTTTTCAAATGCCACCAGAATATACATATATATTCAAAACACACGATTCAATAGCAAACTTTAAAGTTTATCTATATTTACAAAATGAATATCGTACACGCACTGCAAACCTGGTGGCAGCATCAAACCCTGCTCGAAATTATTGGGGTTATCACCGGGTTAATTTGCGTTTATTTAGCTGCTATAAATAATATCTGGAACTGGCCTATTGCCATCATCAGCGTAGCCATCTATATTTTTATTTTTTTTGATACCCGGCTCTATGCAGATATGGGCCTGCAGGTTTACTTTTTAATAATGAACGTTTACGGCTGGTATTACTGGAGTAAGAAACCTGCCAGTGAAGAGAAGACACCCGTTATGCGGGTAACGCAAAAAGAAATGATCTTCTCTGCAATTGCCGTGGTGGTGTTTACTTTTATTTTAGGTTCCGTTTTAAAATACACCGCTGCATCCTATCCCTTTATTGACAGCTTTTGCACCGCCTGCAGCTTAGTGGCGCAGGTTTTTTTAGCCCGCAAGGTATTGGAGAACTGGCTGATCTGGATATTTGTAGATATAATTTATGTGGGCGTTTATATATTTAAAGGCTTAGACCTCACCGCCATAATGTATGCCATTTATGTAGGCATTGCTTTATTAGGTTATATTGATTGGAAAAAAGACTATAAAAAACAAGCTGCATGATTTCGGAATTCGGATGTTGGATTTCGAATTTGTTAGAATGATGCTTTAATACTGTATTCGATAATAAAAATGTCAATTAATTAAATGCTTAATTCCGAAATCGAACATCCGACATCCGACATCCTCAAAATAGCAATCGTAGGCCCTGAGTCAACGGGGAAATCCACCATGTCGGCTTATCTGGCGAAACATTATAATACCGTTTGGGTGCCCGAGTTTGCGCGCGGATATTGCGAAAAGTTAACAGCGCCGCCAACGTGGCAGGATGAAATAAATATGTTTTACGGCCAGTTAGCGCTGGAAAGCGAGCTGCTGCCCAAAGCCAGTAAAATTCTTATATGTGATACTACTTTTATCACGGTAAAGATCTGGAGCGATTACACTTTTGGAAAATCGCCGCAGGAGGTACTGGACGAATTACCCAGACGACCCTATGACCTTTACCTGCTTTTAAACATCGATTTGCCATGGGAAGAAGATCCGCTGCGTGATTTTCCGCATATGAGGGCGCATTTTATGGATGTTTGGTATAAAGAATTGCATGCCCTGAATGCACCGTATGTATTGATATCGGGTACCGGTACCGAAAGGTATAATAGCGCCGTCGCTGCGATAGATGAGTTTTTAATTCGACCATCCAAATTCCCCACTTAAATAATTCCGACATCGAACATCCGAATTCCGAAATAAATTCCGTGCAACGTTCGCAAAACCCCTGCGTCATATAACATGCAAGCTGATCAAAATTTGGAAGCCGTATATATCGACAAGCATTACAACCTGGTGGTTGAGTGCAAACAGGGGAGCAAAAAAGCCTGTTATGAGCTGTATAAATTATATGCTAAAGCGATGTTAAACGTCGCCTTTAGGATTGTGGGTAATATCGCCGAGGCTGAGGATGTTTTGCAGGAAGCTTTTCTGGATGCTTTTAACAAAGTGAAGGATTTTCGGCAGGATACCACCTTCGGGTTATGGCTTAAACAGATTGTAGTTAACCGCTCCATTAACCTGTTGCGCAAACGCAGGCTGGAGCTGATTGAGCTGGATGGCGAACAGTTTGAAAATATCGCCGAGGAAACCGTTGAAGATGATGAAGAGATACAATACCAGGCTGCAAAGGTTAAAGAAGCGATTAAAGAATTGCCGGATGGGTACAGGCTGGTAATATCGCTTTATCTGCTGGAAGGGTACGATCATGAGGAAATAGGACAAATATTAAATATTTCGGAAAACACCTCGAGAACCCAGTTCCTGAGGGCAAAAAGAAAACTGGTTGAGATTTTAAAAAGAAAAGGAATAGCACCATGAGCAAGAGATTAGAAGATTTCATAAAGACGAACAGAGACGAATTTGATGACCTGGAACCCTCAGCAGATCTGTGGGCAAAAATTGAAAAACAATTACCCCCACAGCACGGCGAAATAAAAAAGCGGGAAACAAAGACTTTTTCGCTGGGCTTTGTGCTGCGCGTGGCGGCAACCGTAATAGTGGTGATGGGCATAGGATTCGCTATGTACCTGCGAAACGAAAAAAGAAGGACCATTGATTTTGCCGCTATCAACCCGGTGTATGCACAACAGCAAATTCAATATACCTCACTGATAGAAACCAAACGGTCAGAACTAAAAACGATGGCAAAATCAGATCCGCAGCTATACAAGGAATTCAGCTCTGAAATCGCAAAAATGGATTCGACCTATAAAAAATTGAACAGCGAATTGGCTACCAGTCCTAACCAGGAGCGTGTGTTACATGCTATGATCCGTAACCTTCAGATACAAACCGAAGTGCTGAACCAGCAGCTGAATGTAGTTGAGCAGTTTAACCAAATGAAAAAAGAGCAAAAAAATGAAAGCAAAAATATATAAGCCGGTACTGTTTGCAATGGTGCTTTTAGCCGCCCATACTGCCGGTTTCGCACAAAACGTTTCCGTTTCTGTTAACACACAGCCGGTTTCAGTATCCGTAAAAACAAAAATCAACGAGAAGGATCTCCAGCTAAAAATTGATGACCTTACCAGGAGTATAAACGATAATTTAAAAGATTTAAGTAAAAACCTGTCGTTAAGTATAAATGAAATAGCCCCCAAAGTGAGTGCAACATTAGGTAAGCTGGACCTTAACGTAGATCTGGGCGACCTGGGAAATTATGCTTATTCTTATTCAGATAAGGATTCGGCAGCGGTTATTGAAAACGGCCGGATAGCCGAAAAGACTAAAAGTTACTCGAAAAGCTATCCTATTGATGCCAACGATAAAATAAAGATCAGTAACCAGTATGGCAAGATCACCGTTACCACGTGGGACAAGCACGAAGTGAAAGTAGACGTACAAATTAAAGCTGAAGCCCGCGATGATGAAGAAGCGCAGAAACTGATCAACGGTGTGCAAATCGTCGACAGCAAAAATGGCGACCTCGTATCGTTCCGGACCGAAATTGGCCACAATGATAACGGCTCCTGGAACCTTTTTAACTGGGGCGGCAACAAAGTGAGGAAGCTTACCATCAATTATACCGTGTACATGCCCGCCAAAACAGACCTGAATGTTGAACAAAGCTATGGCGCTATTGAATTACCCGATCTTAACGGCAGGGTTAAAATAAGCTCATCTTACAGCAACGTGATTGCCCAAAACCTGACCAATCCGGCGAACGAGATAGACGGCAGTTATGGCAACCTGAAAATGGGTTCGTTAAATGGCGGCCGGCTTGAATTCTCGTACGGCAATGTGGATATGGAAGAATGTAACAACATTAAGGCCGACCTCAGCTATGGCTCCTTTAAACTTGGCCGCTTAAAAGGCGTGGCGGATCTTAACCTGTCGTACGTTGGGGGCTTCAAAATTGGCGAAATAACCAACTCATTTAAAAAGCTCAACATCAATTCCGATTATTCGGGCATAGCGCTGGGTATCTCCGGGAACAGCAATTTCGACTTTGATGTAACCACCACCTATGGCGGTTTTAACTATAACGACGACAAAGTTACCATCACCAGCAAAACCCCACCCGATGGCAGCAGGCATATCAGCTCCACCAAAAATTACAAGGGCCACTTTGGCAAAGAAGGCTCAGAAGCGCAGGTAAATATCCACTCCACTTACGGCGGCGTTCATTTTGAATAGAACGGGTTAATTGGTAAAAAATTCGATGTAAGTTAAGCGTGTTAATATCCAACACTGAATACTTCGGAATTCGACCACCACTAACCACCTTGTCATTGCTATGAGGAACGAAGAAGCAATCGCATGCTATACAGGGCGGCAATGGACGATTTTTTCGTCCCGGCAGGTTTCTCATCAGCTGCCGCAACTGGATAAATATAAATATAGCATCATCGATTACTTTAACAGTTAACTACTCGGCAAACGGGCCACAGCCGGGGGACGCTTGCGCCAGCAAGAGGACAGCGGGTATTACCATAATATTATTACCTGCCCGAATTAAATTTCATAAACCGATAACGCTTAAATTTGCCGGATGAAAAGTAAAAGATTGCTCATCGGTTTCTTAATTGTAATAGCCATGGCGGCAATATTATGGAATGTATTGTCGCAGCCTGGTACTGCCGATTTAAAAGGTAATTTTAAGCAAGTTGCATTTAGCCGCAGCATACAAAATAGCGGCCCGGTGATTCGGGTATACGCGGTAACTTTGTCTGACACGCTTTGGAAGCAAATGAGAGAGTATGGCGATTATATGCCTTATAATAAATACGGAAGTACAAAGGTTTATTTCTTTCTGAACAGCGGCCCTTACCCTAAACAGGTTTCCATTGGCGATGTCAATTTTGATAGTAAATTTAACTCGTATTGCCTTGGCGTCTATCAAAAAGACGTAATGAGCCAGGTGACATTAAAGAAGCTGCCATTTGACAAATAGCTGAAAAGACGCGTGCGGTAGGGGAAATAAATTTTGGTTTTAACCCTCTATATTTCTAAAAGGCCATTCTTTTCCTTCTAAAAATAATTTTATCAATACAAGTTCCTATCGCACTCAAAACATGGGCATCTAAATAATCTTCGTTACGCTGCATCCATTCGCTTCCAAGTTTAAATAGCATTACTGCTTTTCCATCATCAAAACGGACATTCCAAACATGCCAGGCTTTGAAATAGGCACTTGTGATTTTAATTATCTGCAAGGTTCCGTCCGCTAACTTGATTTTATATTCCATTGATTTTACTGTTAAATATAATGCTCTAAGGAGACGTTCATAAAGCTTAAATATTGCAATAGGCCAGTTTATAAATGTCACCATTACTTAAAATAAGAAAATCATTAACACTCGCACCGCTGCCGCAAGCGTCCGCGTTTGTGGCCCGCATGCAAGGTTTCCCGATGATATCAGTACGCCCCCATCTGGCGCTATGCAGCGAAGGTAAACGAAATGGCCTACTCGTG
Organism: Mucilaginibacter sp.; assembly: GCA_028287865.1. Taxonomy (GTDB): domain Bacteria; phylum Bacteroidota; class Bacteroidia; order Sphingobacteriales; family Sphingobacteriaceae; genus Mucilaginibacter. Next base: position 8,257 of record JAQBOU010000080.1, read on the forward strand.
CCCGTAACGGACCGATCTACTGTATAACGGATAAGCAAACCATCGTAAGCACTACG
>JAQBOU010000081.1 GCA_028287865.1 Mucilaginibacter sp.
TGGTACTAATGAATACCCGTTTTTAATTGATGAAGACGGAATTTCAGTTTTGCCGGTAACCTCATTACAACTGCAAAAAGAAGTATCATCAGCAAGGATTTCTTCTGGAATACCTGCTTTGGATAAAATGCTTGACGGTAAAGGATTTTTTAAAGGAAGCAGTATACTGGTTTCGGGAACAGCCGGCACCGGCAAAACCAGTATAGCCGCATATTTTGCCAATGAGGTCTGTAAGCAAAATAAACGCTGTGCTTACTTTGCTTTTGAGGAATCACCGATGCAGGTGATCCGGAACATGAAATCCATAAATGTAAACCTACAGCAATGGTTGGATAAGGGATTGCTGGAATTTCATGCTTCCCGGCCAACGCTTCACGGTCTTGAACAACACCTGGTAGTTATCCATAAAACAATCAAAAAATTTAAGCCTGAAGTTGTAATTCTAGATCCCATTACCAACTTAATTACTGTTGGATCGGTAAGTGAGGTAAAAGCCATGTTAATACGGCTCATTGATTTTTTACAGGATGAACAAATAACTGTAATGTTTACTGCGCTTACTTTAAATACAGTGGTAAGCGAACAAACCGACGAAGGTGTTTCTTCGTTGGTGGATGCCTGGATTTTAGTACGCGATATTGAATTTAACGGAGAACGGAACCGGGGTATGTACATCATGAAGTCGCGCGGAATGAAGCATTCAAACCAGGTAAGAGAATTTATTATTACTGATAAAGGGATAGACCTGGTAGATGTTTACTTAGGACCCGAGGGCGTGTTAACCGGATCGGCAAGAGAGGCCCAAAAATTGCATGAAGAAACAGGGGCTGCGCTGCGTGACAATTCACTTAGCAGAAAAAACCGCGAAATTGACCGCAAGCGGAAACTGTTGGAATCAAAAATATCGAGCCTGCAGACTGAATTTGAATCGGCGGAAGAAGAACTGAACAAGATATATATAGAAGAAGAATTAATTAAGAAGGTATCCGAGAGCGTACGTGAGAAGATGGCAGTTCACCGGCGCGGGGAGACATTATCAGAAGGTAACAACGTAAAAAATAATGACAAAAAAAGAAGAAACTAAATATGAATTAAGATTATATGTAGCAGGAAAAACAACCAAGTCCGCCACAGCGTTAACTAATTTAAAAAGATATTGTGAAGAGCATTTAAAAGGACAATATACAATTGAAGTGATAGATTTACTGGTGCAACCGCAGTTAGCAGAGGGTGATCAGATTTTTGCAATACCTACACTGGTGCGTAAAGTACCTCAGCCGATACGAAAAATTATTGGTGACCTGTCAAACGAGGAAAAAGTTTTGGTAGGCTTAAATATACGTCCAGTTAATATAAAATAGTAATGACAGACCAACCACATGTGCCTGTAACTGATACCAATTTTGATAACGACGATATTTACCGGTTACGTTTATTTGTAACAGGTGCTACACCTAATTCAACGCGGGCAATTTTAAACCTGAAAGAGGTTTGTGAAACTTACCTTAAGGGCAAGTATGAACTAGAAATTGTGGATGTTTATCAGCAGCCACGCATAGCCGAAAGCGAACAGATCATAGCCTTGCCTATGCTGATAAAAAAATCACCGTTACCGCAACGAAGGTTGATCGGCGACATGTCTGACACTGATAAAGTACTTAGGGGGCTAAATATACAAGCCACTGAATAAATATGGAACAAGCAAAAATAACATATGACCAGTTATTGAGCGAAAACAATGAGCTTCGGATACAATTAGAAGAAGCCAATGATACTATCGAGGCTATCCGTACCGGGCAAGTGGACGCACTTATAGTTAACAACGGGGATAGTCATGAATTATACACGCTCAAAACGGCCGATCAAACATACAGGGTATTTATTGAAAAAATGAATGAAGGAGCGGTTACCATAAATCGCGATGGCCTCATTTTATACAGTAATTCAAAATTTGCCGATATGGTGAATATGCCGCTCGAAAAAACTATTGGGTTGTCATTTAGCACATTTATACCGGAAGTATCACATGAGGTATTCGAAAAATGTCTCATAAATGCCTGGGAAGAAGATTGCAAAGATGAGATACAGTTAATCGGCCGTAATCACCAATTGATTCCCTGTCTTTTGTCATGTAATTCACTCGAACTGGACGAAGGATTAGCATTAAGCCTTATTCTTACTGATCTTTCGTTGCTTAAAGAGACAGAAAGACAACTCAAAATCAAAAACCTCCAGTTGGTAGCTGCAAGGCATGTTACGGAAAAGCTCAACAATGAGTTAGAAGATACGGTAAAAGAAAGAACCAATGAACTTTTTTTAAGTCGTGAACATTTTAAATACCTGGCAAATAATATTCCTCAAATGACCTGGACAAACCTTCCAACCGGTGAGGTGGATTATTACAACCAGCAATGGTATACTTATACCGGTCTTTCTATTGAGGATACTAAAAAGTGGGGCTGGCAAAAGGTGGTTCATCCCGATGATCTGCAGACTACGACCGATAAGTTTTTATCGTCTTTAAGATCAGGCGAGATATTTGAGGTTGAGAACCGGTATAAAAGGGCTGATGATGTTTACAGATGGCATTTAAACCGCGCTGTACCGCTCCGCAATGAAGAAGGCGAAATTGTTTTTTGGGTTGGAACTGCAACAGATATTGAGGACCAAAAAAAGGAAATGGAGAAAAGGGATGAATTTATCGGGATTGCCAGCCACGAATTAAAAACTCCTTTAACCAGCCTGAAAGGCTATTTACAGCTTATTACTTCGTACAAAAAAGAAGACATTCCTGTTAAGGTAGAGCAATACGTTGAAAAAGCCAACAAAGCATTAAACAAACTGCAAACGTTAATAAATGACCTTTTAGATGTAAGTAAGATACAAGCCGGCAGACTTGAGTATGCTTTTTCAACCATAAACATATCCGACCTTGTAAAAACTTGTATAGAAAACGCAGAACACATCTATCCGGCTAACCAGTTTGAGGACGAAGATGGCAGTGACTTTTTTGTCAGCGGGAATACGGAGCGATTGGAGCAAGTTGTCATGAACCTGATCAGCAATGCTGTTAAATATTCGCAGGAAAATAAAAAAGTAATTGTAAGAAGTGCACGGCACGGTGACCGCGTGCGCGTATCAGTAATTGATTTTGGTATCGGACTGTCTGAAGATCAAAAAGAACGGATATTTGAACGTTTTTACCGGGTAGAGGACAAAAAGTTCACAGCCAGCGGGTTGGGTATGGGCTTGTATATATCGGCCGAGATCATCAGGAACCACAACGGCATAATCGGCGTTGATGGGGAACTCGGAAAGGGCGCAACGTTTTATTTTGAGCTGCCGTTAGTTTAGATCGTTACAAAACTGGTCTTTAAACACGTGGCAAAGTAGATCTTATGTGCTTAAATCTCTGTTACTTTGCGAATCTCTCAGTGAACTTTGCGGTTAATTTTTACCACAGAGATCACGAAGAATGCACGAAGAACACAAAGGCCACTATCATTTTGCTGACAACAGATAAAATACTTTGAAATAGCTTCAATGGTCACCAAAAAGCGTCCGGTGGTCAAAAAAATTTCAGTAAATCATTTTGGCAGGGTTTCTTTATATAAAAAAGAAGAAAATGGAAACTCAACGCCAAACCTATCTCGATTGGTTAAGAATAATATCCATCCTGGGGGTATTATTCTTCCATTCGGCCATGCCTTACGTAGCAGAAGATTCATGGCACATCAAAAATCACGAAACCAGCAATTTGATGATGGAATCGAATCTATTTCTTCATCTCTTCCGCATGCCGCTGCTTTTTTTTATTTCGGGCACCGTAAGTTATTTCATGATGCAGCGCCGAAGCAGCCTTAGCTTTATCGGATTGAGGTTCCGCAGGCTGTTTATTCCCTTGTTGGCAGGCATGTTTATTATTGTACCCCCGCAAATTTATATGGAGCGGCTAAACAATGGTTATACCGGTAGCTACTGGGCTTTTTATAAAACCGTATTCAATTTTGTACCCTATCCTAAAGGCAGCTTTAGCTGGCACCACTTATGGTTTATTGCTTACCTTTTTATTTATGACATTTTATTCGCGCCTCTGTTTGCCTGGATGGCATCTCCAAAAAGCATCCTTTTAAAAGAAAAACTGGCCCTGCTGGCCAAAGGAAAATGGATTTATCTCATTGCGCTTCCCGGAATAGTATGGTACACCCTGTTAGCGCAAAGTCATCCGGAAACCAATGACCTTGTTCACGATGGCGTTTACTTTATTTACTGGCTATTGTTTTTGCTTGCAGGCTTTATCTGTATTACCCAACCCCAATTAATGGACAGTCTTGAATGCAACCGTCGCTTTGCTTTAACTATCGGATTTTTGAGCTTTATTTTGTTGGACTATTTAAGATGGAATAAAATTGAACCAGGCTATTCCGAATGGCCGTTTCATGGTGATTCTTTTATTGGTTTGTTTTATGCATTGCGCGCCATCGTTGCCTGGGGATGGGTGTTAGCTTTGGTTGGCTATGGTAAAAAGTACCTGAACTATAAATTTAAAGTTTTAGATTATTTAAACCAGGCGGTTTATCCTTTTTACATTTTACACCAAACAGTTATAGTGGTACTGGTTTATTATATTGTTCAAACACAAAATGAAAGTATTTTATCAAAGTATATTTATACGGTAGGCATGACCTTGTTCGTAACCGTAGGTATTTACCACCTGCTGGTGCGGCCTTATGCGTTAACCCGGTTTTTATTCGGCATGAAACCAAAACCTAAAGTACAGCCGGTGGTGCCCGAATCCGAACAGGTAAAAGAAGTAGTAGTGCTTTCAGTTTGAATTTGTAATTTAAACCAATGAAAATTTTCAGAAAATATATTTTCCCGCCAATATTCGGGCTGCTGATATATTTTACGCTGCGGTTGCTGCATGACACGGATACCGATACCCATTTCTGGAGAAGGAGCTGGACCCTAAACAGCATTGAAATGGGTTTCAGCATTTTAACTGGTTATGCCGGGATCTATCTGTTTGAGCGCCTGTTTAAATATTTTGATAGCCGTTGGTCTTTACAGTTTAGCTATCATGGCGTTGTACGTGAGTTAACTATACTGGTGTTTTCCAATTTAATTTTGGTAAACCTTATAATGACCCCTATGGTTGCATTGACGGACGATGGCTTGTCATGGGCTGACTTTGTGGAAATTTGTATGATCCCCACGCTTTATGCCATTATTTATTATGGCATTGCACGCAGCAGCACTTATATGAAGGCTTACGTCGACAATAAAATAAAGCTCGAAAAAGTAACAAATGATCATTTAGAAACTGAACTTAAATTTTTAAAGTCGCAGTATCATCCACACTTTTTATTCAACGCACTGAATACCATTTATTTCCAGATGGACGATGATTTGCCGGGCGCAAAAAACAGCATTGAAAAATTTTCGGAGTTGTTAAGATACCAGTTGTACGACCAGCAGCACCAGGTACCGGTAATAAACGAAATAGAATACCTGCAAAGCTTTATCGATCTGCAAAAAATTCGCAGCAGCGATAAACTGCAAATGGAAGTTAGCTTTGATAGGTGCTTAAAAGAACAATTGGTGTATCCGCTTTTGTTTTTACCGCTGGTTGAAAATGCTTTTAAGTTTATAGGCGGCAATTATGGACTGATAATTAATGCAAGGTTAGCCGATGATGAAATCATTTTCAACGTTGAAAATTCCGTTCCATCATTTGAACAGCCAGTTATCCGGAAAGGTGGCATTGGCCTTGAAAATTTGAAAAGAAGACTCGATCTTCTCTATCCGCAGAAACATCAGTTATGTATCAAAACAACTGATGAAACTTATTCGGCAGAATTAAAATTCAAGTATGAATAACATTACCTGTATTATAACTGACGACGAGCCTTTTGCCCGTAAAGGCTTACAGGGTTATGTAGAAAAGATTGGCTTTTTAGATTTAAAAGGCGTTTGTGAGGATGCCATACAATTAAGCGACTTGTTGCAGCGACAACCTGTTGATTTGCTTTTTTTAGATATTCAGATGCCGCATATCACCGGCATTGAATTTATCAGGGCTCTATCCAATCCTCCAAAGGTAATATTCACAACCGCCTTTGAGCAGTATGCTTTGCAGGGGTTTGAGTTGGATGTAATTGATTATTTATTAAAACCTATATCCTACGATCGTTTTTTAAAGGCTGCATGGAAAGCCCGCGATTATTTTGCATTCAGAGAAGAAAAAAGCAGCAGCAAAACCATTCCATATATGTTTGCAAAAGCAAATGGAAAACTGGAAAAAGTAGTATTTGATGAGATTTTATTTATTGAGGGGATGGAGAATTACGCAGCTATTTATCTCGAAAATAAAAAGCTCATCATTCATACAACAATAAAGGCTCTGCTCGAAAAACTACCTGCCGGGCAATTTATACAAACACATAAATCGTACATCGCCGCCATAAATAAAGTGGAAAGTATTGAAGGGAATACCCTGCACATTCAAAAGCACCAGGTGCCCGTGAGCAAATATTTGCGGGAGGTAGTTTTAGCGCAGATTGTAAAGTGATACTTTAAATTTTAATTTGCGTGAGATTTCTCATTATCGAATTAACTCCATGTCATCTCGAGGTATGGGGAGAAAACTGATAAAAAACGCAAAGCGAATTAGTTTAGTTATATAATTTTGATTGAGAATTACAGCTTTGTTAATAGTTTTGAGATAGGAGGACCAGGCTTATTCCTGATTATTTAATTTAAATTTGTCTCATTACCAATTTTATTATCGATCTTATCCATGCAAAATACCGATAACGGAAGCGTAACATTAAATACCAGCGATAACGGTATCGCTACCATTAGCTTTTATCATCCGGCACAAAATTCGTTGCCTGCGGCTTTGCTTGATGATCTAATAGCTAAAATCACCCTTGCCGGTAACGATGCACAAACAAAGATCATCGTATTGAAAAGTGAAGGCGACCGTACGTTTTGTGCAGGGGCCAGCTTTGACGAATTATTACAGATAAAAGATAAGCTTGCCGGAGCAGAATTTTTCTCAGGCTTTGCAAGGGTGATCAACGCCTGCCGAAAATCGCCGAAAATTATTATAGCACGTGTACAGGGTAAGACAGTAGGTGGAGGTGTTGGTATTGCCGCAGCAGCCGATTACTGCCTGGCTACTGAATTTGCGTCCGTCAAACTAAGTGAACTTGCCATTGGCATCGGCCCCTTTGTGATCTCACCGGCAGTGATCCGCAAAATAGGATTACCCGCTTTTTCGCAGCTTACTATACGCGCTGTTGATTTTCAAACTGCACAATGGGCAAAAGAAAAGGGTTTATATAACGAAGTTTACCCGGATATTGCCACTTTAGACGAAGCCCTGGATGTACTTGTTCAGAAACTGGCTTCTTATCATCCCGAAGCGCTTAAGGGGTTAAAGGAAATTTTGTGGGAAGGAACAACCGATTGGGACAAACTGCTGATGCAACGCGCAGCCATCAGCGGCGAATTGGTGCTTTCAGATTTTACACAAGCCACCTTAAAGGAGTTTTTAGGGGGAAAGCGATAGTTGTCACAGGCGTGCTGATACCATTTAATTAGCGATAATTGCCACATTTTCCTGCATTATAAAGAAAGTTTAAAACAACCTTTAATAGTTGTGCCCGTATAAACGCGTCTGATGATTTACATGTTCCTGCACAATTATTTTACTAATTAATTTGTATCGGCAACTATTGCTTATTGTTAAAGATTAAATAGCTTTACGATGAGTTTGAGGGTATTATTTTAACGTTTGTTATTCTTTATCATATGTTCTACTGGTTATTTACTGTCGTTGTATTCGGATCTATTTTAATCGCTTTTTATATATACAATTATTATAATAAGCGCAGCACAACGGCAAGAAATTTAGAAAAGATAAGAAATAAATGGGGACGCCCGGTAAATGCAAGGCGCAACTTCAAAATGATTGCTGCTTACTTAAATGCTACAGATAACCCGGCTAAAATAACACACACGATAGCTGAAGATCTTGACCTCAACAATATTTTCAATTTTATTGACCGCACCAACTCAAAGCCGGGTAAGCAATACCTTTATAAAAAACTCTTTACACCCGAAACTTCTATTGAATCGCTATCAAAGCTGGATAAAAAAATAGAGGCCTTTAATATGCCCAGGCCTGACCTGGAAGCGTTTGAATTGGAGTTAGCCAAGCTTAACAGTGCAGATGCCTATTACCTTGCCGACTTATTTTTAAAAGAACATGAATTGCTGATGGTGCCTGCGATGCGTTTGTTTATAAGATTTTCGGGCATTGCAATAATTGGGTTGATAATTTCATTGTTTATAATACCTAATCCGGTATGTTTTATGGTGCTTTTATTATTAATTATTGGCAACATAGCCCTACACTATGGTATTCAAAACAAAATCTCTCCATACACAAGGTCATTGCCGCAATTGCTTATTTTAAATAGTGTAGCCAAAAAGCTATTGAAAAAGAAAAGCGATGAGCGGGACGAAAAGGTTAAGGAAAGCTTAAACAAATTGTCGGGCTTAAACCGAACGCTGAAACTGGTAAACTTTGAAAGCAAGTTAGCTGACGATCCCAATAACTTAGGTTATGCGATCTATAAATTCATAAAAATCCTTTTCCTTTTAGAACCTTTAATGTTTATCACCTCTGTAAAGCGAGTTAATAAATACCGGGATGATATTGAGGTAGTTTATAGTTATGTTGCCGAAATTGATGCCCTTATAGCCATATTGTCCATTAGGGCAGGCTTGCCTAATTACTGTAAACCGGTTTTTTATACCGAAAACAAACAGATGGATCTTACAGATATGTATCATCCGTTAATTTATAACTGCGTACCTAATTCTATTCAAACACAAACTGATGAGGGGGTGTTGATCACCGGGTCAAACATGTCTGGTAAAACCACATTTATACGTTCAATAGCTATCAATACGCTTTTAGCTCAAACAATATACACCACCTGTACAACTTCATACAAAGCGCCGCTGTTAAAAATTCAAACTAGTATCAGAACAATTGATGATCTGGGCGAAAACAAGAGTTATTTCCAGGCCGAAGCACTGTCTATTTTAGACATCATCAATCAAAGCGGCGGAGAGGAGCCGGTGAAAAGTTTAATTATTATTGATGAGATTTTTAGAGGAACCAATACTATTGAACGTATCGCAGCAGCAAAATCAGTACTTACTTATTTAACTGATAACAAGAACTTTGTTTATGTATCAACACATGATCTTGAACTTGCCGAATTGCTCGATAATGATTACGCTGTGTATACCTTTGAGGAATCGGTAAACGATACTCGTCTTGTGTTCGATTATAAAATGAAAACGGGTGTACTTAAAAATAGAAATGGTATTGCTATTTTGGAAACGATTGGTTATCCCGAGTCTGTAGTGGAAGATGCCTACATTGTGAGCGAAGAATTAAAGCGAAAATATTTGCTATAATACCGGGATTAGTTCCTCAGCCTGTTTTTAAGTTTCCGCATTTCTTCCTGCATATGCTCCACCCTTTCCAATAAGTGAGTAATAGCTTCAATACCTGCAACATTAATTTCCAGCTCGTTATGCAGGCGTATCATTTTTTCAAGCTTTTGCAGATCGCTTTCGGGTATATAAGTAGTTTTATCAACTACTGTTAGCTCAACCAACCCAGCTTCGTTTAATGAACTGATAAATGTATATTCCACTTCATGATAGGTACATATCTCAGTAGTGGCTATTAAATTGGTCTTTGTCATTGATTTATTGGTTTATAAGTTCTGCCTTCTCCTTTTACCTTCTCCCTAATTTAGCTCTTAGCCAATTCTTCAAATAGTTTTTTCTGTTTATCGTTAAGATTTACCGGTACCTGGATATCATAGGTAATATAAAGATCTCCAAACTCATTTTCCTTTTTATAAACCGGCAACCCCTTACCTTTTAGCTTTACTTTTGTTCCATTTTGGGTTTCAGGCTTTACTTTGATCTTTACTTTACCATTAAGTGTATTAACAGTTACCTCTCCTCCAAGTACAGCAGTATACAGATCAAGTTTTGCCGTTGCATACAGATCACTTCTATCCCTTTTAAATCGCGGATCATCGGCAACGACGAAAGCGATATACAGATCACCGGCGGGGCCACCGTTAGCACCCGGCCCGCCGTGGCCTGCAATTTTTATGGTCTGGCCATTTTCAATCCCTGCGGGAATCGTCATCCTGATATTTTTCCCATTAACCGTCAGCGTTTGTTTATGGCTTTCGGCGACTTCTTTTAAATCTAACTGCAACTCGGCATTATAATCCTGACCGCGATACTTTGCCTGCCTTCCACCTCCCGATCGCGCGCCCTGTCCAAACATTGATTGAAAAAAGTCAGAAAAACCGCCTCCTTCAAAATCCTCAAAGCCAGATGTCTGGCCACCTGCATAATTTCCCTGCGGCCTGCTTTGCTGCTGTTGCCGGGTATATTTTTCATATTCTTCGCCGCGCTCCCAGTTTTCACCATATTTATCATACTTTTTCCTTTTTTCGGGATCACTCAGCACTTCATTGGCTTCATTTAGCTGCTGAAACTTTTTATTGGCTTCCGCATTGTTGGGATTTAAATCAGGATGATATTTACGTGCAAGTTTACGGTAAGCATTTTTAATATCTTTCTCCGATGCTTTTTTATCAACGCCTAATACCTGGTAATAATCAATAAATGCCATATTGAATGGTTTATAACTAATCTGTTATCAAAAATAAAAAGCCCTTCCAATATTATGAAGAGCTTTGGTAATTTGTATTAATTCCACTTAGCAGTTATGGTCTTGGCGGCGGCGGTGGCGGCCCCTGGGGATGCGGAGGCAGATGTACAGATATTCTTCCACTTGACCTGTGCATCCTGTGATGCCGGTGCCTGAACGGATTTCCGATATGAGGAGCCGGCGGACGTGGCGGCGGCGGAGGCAACTGCATAAAAGTTGGTGTAACAGATAGGTGATTTGCCTTCACACCCGAAAACTGCAACATACAAATGGTTAACACCGCAACCGTAATAAGTCTGATTTTCATAAAAATTAAGTTTAAAATTTGCGTACACTATTTAATACAACGTGTACAATTACATTAAAGATAAAACTAACGATTAATGTTTCAATTATTTGAAAATAATAAAATTTAGTTGATAGCGTAAATCAGAATTTGCTTCGCCAGATTAGTATTGGGCCATACTTTTTCAGCCATTATTATTTTATTGAGTTGCTTAGTTTATCGTGCTTCAATAAATCTACAGGTTACATGGCAAGATAATTGATTAAACCTTCACTTAAATTACTGCTCCGCTTTAAGCTGATACAGCAAATTTTTAACTTAAGGGTAGGTCAAATACCCAAACGTAATTCAATAAATATGACGCTTTACATGAATGACACCCCGTCGCTTGGATATTTAGGGGAAAGAAAAAGCTTTTTAAGAGTGCTTACAAATTACTTAAGTAAGATCACTGAATTAAAACAAAAAAATAAAGAACTTCATCATATTACCGAAACCCAAAAAAGAATTATCTCCATATTAGCGCACGATGTACGTAATCCGCTGGCATCCATAAAAAACATTATAGAACTTAAACAATCAGCTATATTGGATGCCAACGATGCAGCTAAAATGATGGATATGGTAACCGGACAGTTAAATAACACCATCGAAATGGTTGACAATATTGTAAACTGGGGCCAGTTGCATTTGCAGCACGGGAACTTACAATTAGAATATTTTGACCTTAATTTACTTGTAGAACGTATATTTGGCTCGGAGATGATAAAAAGCATTGTCAAAAACAACAAGCTTATAAATCAAATTCCACAAGAAGCTATTATTTGTTCGGACGAAAGGGCATTGGAATTTATTTTGCGTAACCTGATTAGCAATTCAAATAAATATACCGAAAACGGCAGCATTATGGTGGATATTGAACAAACAGGCATTAAAACAATATTCTCTGTAACTGATACCGGTGTAGGTATACCGGTTGAAATGATAAATGAACTGTTGAATAACAATACATGCCAATCAACCTTAGGCACAAACAGGGAAAAAGGAAATGGATTGGGCCTAATGCTGGTAAAAGAATTTGTAAGCCGTTTGGAAGGCTCAATAACGATTGAAAGTACACTTAATAAGGGAACAAAATTTATGATAGAAATATAATCAATGGATACATCAATATTTAAAAACTTCAACGATATAGTAACTAAGGAAATCGCGCCCGGTTTCTTTTCTAAATTAATTCATACCGCTGCCAACACCATCAACTTTATCGAGGTAAAGGCCGGTTGTTCAGTACCCCGTCATCAGCACATTCATGAGCAGTATTCATTTGTTATTGAAGGAAAATTTGAAATGACCGTCAATGACATCCCTCAAATGCTGGATACGGGATTGTTTGCAATCATCCCTTCAAATGCCTGGCATAGCGGCATCGCAATTACCGATTGTAAGTTGATAGATATTTTTAATCCTGCAAGAGAAGATTATAAGAAACTGTAATAGATAGACGTCCTAAAAAAGGCCTTGCAAAATTTTGCAAGGCCTTTTTCTTAGTGATGTACATCTCTGTGAACCCTCCGGTGGTGCCAACGATGGTGGCGCCAGTTACGATGGTGATCCCCTCCCCTGTCTTGTGCCATAGTACTGCCAAACGTAAATACGGCAACCGTGGCTAATAAAATTACTTTTAGATACTTCATGGTCCTGGTTTTAGTTTATAATAAGTTATTTTATCAATACACTAAATGATATTGATTTTATAAAAACCGGGAATAATTAAAAAAGTTCACGAAAAAACAAAAAACGCATGAATGTTACAATGGAACCCGTTCCCAACGTTTAAGATCAAAAGACCAGTACTTATAATTTAATTTGCACAAAATCTCAAAAACTGTAGGTTTGCGTTTTTTAATATTTTTATGCCTGTAACTAAAGCCACCTTAAATGATGTTCCGGAACTTAGCCAATTAGTAAACACTGCCTACCGGGGTGAAACCTCCAAAAAAGGCTGGACTACGGAAGCTAATTTGCTTGATGGATTAAGAATAGATGAAACAACATTAAAAAGCTATTTCGACGATTCAAATGTTATCCTGCTAAAAAACACTGACCATGCAGGACTGATAACGGGTTGCGTTTATTTAGAGATACGTAAGCCCAGATTATATGTAGGCATGTTCAGCGTTTCGCCTTTATTGCAAGGCCAGGGCATTGGCAGGGATTTGTTGCAGCATGCAGAAGCGTATGCAAAACAATTAAACTGCACTACCTTAACTATGACAGTGATCAGCATTCGGCAGGAGCTGATCAGCTGGTACGAAAGACGCGGTTACAAGGCAACAGGAGAAACACTTCCTTTTCATGCCGATAAAAAATTCGGGGTGCCGAAACAGCCGATCGAACTGATCGTTATGGAAAAAAACGTCTGAAACTCTTCCATAAATTGCGCTGATGTGCAACCTTCCTGAAATATTGTCGTCTTATAACATACATAAGGCGAACACTATTTATTTAAAATGGAAGATATACATCCTCAATTAAAAGAATTTATAGTTGATTACTGCACAAAGTACAGGATCCAAAAAATTGATCCATGTAGTTTAAACCTCGATACCAGTATCGATCTGGATCTTGATATTGTTGATATTGAGATAGATTTGTTTATAGCCGAGTTTGCTGAGCAATTCAAGGTCGATCAGTCAAAATTCAGCTGGTATAAATATGGTTATCCAACCGGATCGGCGAGTGTAAAAGTTATAAAGGCGGTATTTGGTTATAAGTCGCAATGGGTAAAACGTTTGTCGCATCGTATCTATAAACCACGATTCAGGGTAAGCAATTTGCAGGATGCCGTTAACACAGGAAAATTGATATAATAGCCCTATCAAAATTTATTAACATTGCGGGGGTACAAGGCAGTCTTTCCGCCGTTTGGCGGACAGAACAAGTATTATGTGGTCAGCTTGCACGGTCTGCATTTTAGGGGTTGCCGCGTACCCCCGCAATGTTTTTTATATTCAATAATTTAAAAACTTAACCTCATAACCATCTATATTTATGGTTTAAACCAATCCTGGTAAACCTAAAGTATATGTCCATATTAAAACGCCTGCTTGTAGGAATATTTTTTCTTGTAACAGCAAATATATACGCCCAAAAAGTTATAATAATAACCTCTCCCGATACTAAAATTAAATGCAGGCTGAGCACTGATAACAACGGTTTATATTACAAAATATACTATAAGGGAATATTGTTAGCTGATAATTCAAGGCTTAATATCAGCTTTAAAGAAGGCGGCCCTTTTAACCATCAACTGGCAATAACCCCTGCTACTCCGCAAACGCTGACAGAGGATTATGAGTTAGTAACCGGCAAAGCAAGTAAAGTACACAGTGAGTGTAATCGTGTTGTTATTCCCGTAACTGAGCAAACCGGGGCCAAACGAAAACTTGAAATAGAAGTCCGCATATTTAATGACGGTTTTGCTTACCGGTATGTTATACCTAAACAAGCAGAGTTGATGGCAAACGTAAATATCACCGATGAAGCCAATACCTTCAATCTTACACAAAACCCTGTAGTTACGGCGCTTTTACGCGAAAATTACACCACCTCGCACGAAGGCATCTATACCAAAACTACCCTGAATCAGTTAAAGGCCGATACCTTAATGGATTTGCCTGCGTTATTTGAATTCCCGAAAGGAATTTATGTGGCCATAACTGAAGCTGCGTTACATGATTATGCCGGGATGTATCTGGTAAAACATAATGGTGTATTGGAAAGCCGCCTATCTCCCCTGCCCCATCAAACTGAACTAAAAGTAAAAGCTACCCTTCCGCATAATAGCCCCTGGCGTGTTATGATGATCAGTGACAGGCCGGGTGCTTTTATTGAGTCGAACATACTTACCAATTTGAATGAGCCATGTAAAATAAAAGACCTGTCATGGTTAAAGCCGGGCAAAACAACTTTTCCGTGGTGGAACGGTGATGTAGTTCCGGATACTATTAATGCGCCGGGTAATAATTACGTAACCAATATGTACTATGTTGATTTTTGCGCTAAATATGGCATTCAATATCACACGGTGGTGGAGTATGGCCTGCATGAGTGGTATGTAAATGACGGAGCCGGGTTTCAACCGGGCCCGCATGCTGATCCTTCAAAAGCTGTTCCGGGTTTGGATATGCAGCAATTATGCGACTCGGCGGCCAAACGCGGCGTGGGGATACGTGTCTGGACGCATTTTTATGCTCTGTATCCAAAGCTTGATGAAACGTTTGCCCAATATGAAAAATGGGGCATTAAAGGCCTGATGGTTGATTTTATGGACCGCGACGACCAGGAGATGGTAAACATGCAGGAAGAAATTTTACAAAAAGCAGCGCAGCATAAATTGCATATCCAGTTTCATGGCGCCTATAAGCCAACGGGTACCAGCCGTACCTGGCCAAATGAATTTACCCGCGAAGGCACGTTAAACTACGAAAATGATAAATGGAGTAGATGGGTAACTCCTGATGCTGATATTAACATTCCGTTTACCCGGATGCTGGCTGGCTCAACCGATTACCATTTGGGAGGATTCAGGGCGGCATCGCCAGAACAATTTAAAATTCATTACACAAGACCTTTTGTTATGGGTACACGCTGCCACATGCTGGCGATGTATGTGGTTCTTGAAAATAATTTAGGAATGGTATGTGACGATCCCGAAGCTTACATTAACCAACCGGGCTTTGAATTTATTC
>JAQBOU010000085.1 GCA_028287865.1 Mucilaginibacter sp.
TTACAGCGTACGGAACCTGGAGTTGGTAGGCTCGGCCAATGAAAATGCACATACGCTGGTGGAGGTGCTTGATCATACCTGTTCACCCATGGGTGCACGCTTGCTGCGCCGCTGGATAGTGATGCCGCTAAAAGAAATTAAACCTATTAACGACCGCCTCGGCGTGGTGGAATATTTAATTGAGCAGGAAGAGCTGCGGGAAACGCTGAAACAAAATATCCGCCTGATAAGCGACCTGGAACGGTTGATTTCAAAGATCGGTTTGCAAAAAGCAAATCCGCGCGAAGTATGCCAGTTAAAAAAGGCGTTGACTGCTATCGGTACCATTAAAAAATTAGGGGAAACATCTCCTAATTTACCCTTGCAGGCTATTGGGGCGCAGCTAAACCCCTGCACGTTGATCTGCGAAAAAATAGAAAAGGAACTGAGCGGAGAACCGCCCGTAATGCTGGTTAAAGGTGGCGTAATGAATGAAGGGATCAACGAAGAGCTGGACCGCCTGCGAAAAATTGCTTTTGGCGGAAAAGGATATCTTTTGGAGATCCAGAAACGCGAAGCGGAATCAACCGGCATACCATCGCTTAAGGTATCGTTTAACAATGTGTTTGGCTATTACCTGGAGGTTACCCATAGTCACCGCGATAAAGTTCCGACAGACTGGATCCGCAAGCAAACCCTGGTAAATGCCGAGCGATATATAACGCCCGAGCTAAAAGAATATGAAGAGCAGATATTGGGCGCCGAAGAAAAAATACTTGTACTTGAAACAAAGCTGTATAATGACCTGCTGTATTCGTTAGCCGAATACATTAAACCAATACAACTTAATGCCCAGCTGATTGCCCGTTTGGATGTGCTGCTAAACTTCGCTACTATATCCATCAAAAATTACTATGTTAAGCCCGAAATAAACGATAGCAGGGTTATTGATATAAAAGGTGGCCGTCACCCGGTAATTGAAAAGAACCTGCCGCTGGGTGAGGAGTATATTACCAACGATGTATACCTGGATTCGGAAACGCAGCAGATTATCATTATAACCGGGCCAAACATGGCCGGTAAATCAGCGCTGCTCAGACAAACGGGCTTAATAGTACTGATGGCACAGATGGGATGCTTTGTGCCCGCTAAAGCCGCCTCAATAGGTTTGGTTGATAAAATATTCACAAGGGTTGGTGCATCTGACAATCTTTCATCGGGTGAGTCAACCTTTATGGTGGAGATGAATGAAACGGCCAGTATCCTCAATAACCTTTCTGACAGAAGCCTGATCCTGCTGGATGAAATAGGGCGTGGAACATCTACCTACGATGGGATTTCCATCGCGTGGTCAATTGCAGAATTTTTACATAATCAGCCGCAGGCAAGGGCCAAAACCTTGTTTGCTACCCATTACCACGAATTAAATGAACTGAGCAACACATTTAACCGCATAAAAAACTTCAATGTTTCGGTAAAAGAAGTTGGCCACCAGATTATATTTTTACGTAAGCTGGTTCCCGGCGGCAGCGAGCATAGTTTCGGGATCCATGTTGCCAAACTCGCCGGAATGCCACAGAAAGTACTTACCCGCGCCAACGAAGTTTTAAAAAAGCTGGAAGCAGAGCGGACAGGGGGGGAGCATATAAAAGAAAGCATCCGCAAAGTGCAGAAACAGGCAGTACAAATGCAGATGTTTAGTATAGATGATCCTGTGTTGGTAAAAATTCGTGACACACTTAACAATCTGGATGTAAATACACTCACACCCGTGGAAGCCCTGATGAAACTTGATGAGATACAGCGGGTAATAAAAGGCTGAGTGGATTTACGGGTTTAGATTTACGAATGCTTAGTCAATCAGTAAAATCCATTAATCTCAAAAATCCCGGTTCAGACAAGCCATGTTAATATGTTAACAATATCAACGTAACCTTAATACCTGTTTGCCCGTATTTTTGAGCATATGAATAAATTACATTACCTGTACTGTATTTTATTGGCTGTATTTATCTGTCTTTCATCGTGTCACAGTAAAAGAGCAGTGCTAAGAGGTGAGCCGGGTGAGGTTGTAAAACCTGACAGAAGTATTGCCGATAAATATTCAGAGATACTTGAGGTGGACAAAAGTGAAATTCAAAACGGCCGTTTATATGCGTTTATCGATCAATGGATGGGTACTCCCTATAAATTTGGCGGGATAGATAAAGACGGTGTGGATTGCTCTGCATTAACTTTGCTATTGGAGCAGCAGGTTTATGGGATAACTATTCCCCGTACTACCGGTCAGCAGGTAAATATCATCAAGCGCAAATACGAAGAAGAACTGACAGAAGGAGACCTCGTGTTTTTTGATTACGACGGAAAAAAATTCAGTCATGTAGGCGTCTACCTTCAAAATGGTTATTATGTACATGCAAGCTCAACAAAGGGCGTTATGATCACCCGGCTGCATGATCCCTTTACTTACAAATACTTTTCGCGCTGCGGGTCGGTAATAACAGGAGATTTAAACACTTCCACAGGTAAATAGCGTATCATTCTAAAGCTTTCAACAAAGTGGTACAATTTAAGGAAGTGGTAAGGCTAATTGAATAACTTTGCGTCCTATGGCAAAAGAAAAATACGGCTTCTGGACAAAATATAAAAAATTTGCCGGCAATGAGATCTTGTTATATGTAATTATGATAGTAGGTATAATATTAGGTATTATTATTTTCAGCTGATCATTTGATCAGCACCACGCTATACTCATCGGCATCTACAACCGCCTGGTAAAAATCAACCACGTCTCCATAAGTGTCTTTGTCGTATGTCCCGTCAATAAGTTGAAGTTTTCGTTTGTAAGTTAACTTATTGCCATTTAAAGACATTGTTGCCGTGAATTTGCCAAAAGGCTTATCAATGGAAATATTTAAGGGAACTTTTTCCAAATGGTAGCCCGCCGGGATGGTATAATTTATTTCATCGTCATCTGTATACCCCCGGTTAATATATACCTCGTTTAAACGATTCCTTACCTGGCGGGGCGCTTCTGCCAGACGATTAACCGGGTTTAGCATAAAATAAAATTTACCATCGGTAAGGGAAGCATAATCGCGGGCGTGAAATTGTATATTTTCTGTAGTAGCCGGATCAAAGCTTTTATCCTGTTTCAAATTAAACTTTTCAATTTCCAGGTTATTAATAGGATAGATCTTTTGTAAAATTTTATATTGTTCGGTTTGAGTTTCATTGATAAGTACATCCCGGAATTCATAATAAGTTCCTTTAAAAATGGTGGCCATTGAACCTGATAACTGCCCATTGTTATCAATAACAAACTCGGCTTTGCGATTTTTTAAATTGCTTTGAGTTGTATACTTAGGCGTATGAAGTAATTTTCCGCCTTCAGGAGTACAGGCCAATACGGTCCGGTCGTCGGTAAAAGCACCTAAATAACCAAAAGGTATGGTTTGGCTGGTGCAGTCGGCCCAGGTTGTGTCATTTTTAAAAGGGATGCATAAAATAATATGGTCGCCCTGATTCATGCTTGGAAAGTCGTCCATCAAACCAATATTATATCTTCGTCCTGACTTTACTACGCAATAATAAGAATTGATGTTAACCGCCTTTAGCAAGGCCTGCGTATAATTAACCAAAGCCTTGCAATCTCCATAATTTTGCTTGTCCACATCAGATGCTGGAAACGGCTGGATACCGCCGATACCTACTTGTACGCTTACGTAATGCGTTTTTTCCTGCATATATTCATAAATCCTTTTGGCTTTTAATTTTGGATCGCCGATATCTTTTGTTATGTCTATGATGTGTTCTACGGTTTCGGGAGCCAACTGTTGCCGCGGTACCAATAATTGATCGTACAACCACTTCCCCAATTCTTTCCAATTGGTAAATGAACCGGTTACACCATAATATATAAATTTCTCGGGTGCAATGGTCACCCTGGTAACTAATTTTTCCGGATATAAACTAAAAGGTTCTTCGCGCCGGGCCTTCATGTCGGCAGTTTGCCAGGTATAGGTTTTCATTAAATTTTTGTTTTTACCTATGGTAACGTTCGATGACAAATTGAACTGCTTGTATCTAATATTAAATTCAGGCGGGCAAATGAAGGTGTACGAGCTTTTTTCTACAGCTACCCCGCTTTCGTAATTTGGCATCCAATCGGCAAAGGCAAGAGACTGCCTGGATTTAAGCTCATATTCATATTCAATAGTGTAAGGATATTGCGCCACAGCTTTTTTATAATGCTTAACCCTGTCATCTATAAATAGGGAAAAACCATCTGTTTCGGCATAATCATCAAAATCCCTATCGGTTATTTTCTGTACAGGTTTTCCATATTGATTATATATCAGGCCTTTAATGTACCTGATGGATGTTATTTTATCATAAGATACATTCAGATTCAATTTGTCGTCGCCATTTTGATTTAAAATAGTAATGACCCTTTTTACATGATAAATCGTATTATCCAGATCTTTTACTTCGTTACTTATTTCCTCGCTACGGATAACTGCACTTGCATATGGAAGTAGTTCTTTTGAAATAATACTGGCATCATAATAATTTTGATAGCTATTTTGTGCCGCAGCTGCCAAACATACTGCCAAAAGACAGGCAACCATTAATATCCTTTTCATCCTTTCCTTTTAAATACTATTTCATTTTTTTCGGTAAGAATGATTTTATTATAAAGCTCTTTGAGATATGGGTATTCTTCGGGGCCGTAAACAGACTGATTGAAACGCGTAATATATGAAAATGTGAAATTTTGATGGTCACCTTCAAAAACTGTGAAGAATTTGCCACCCTGGTTCGGCATAACAAAGGATACACCCTGTGGCAAATTTTCAATTGCATATTGAGCAGGTAAATGGATGTTTACTACGTAACGTTCGTCAGATGGCATACCCCAGTCGACCGGGAAATCCCTTTCGGAAAGTTTAAAAGGATTTGTTGTAATCGGATTAAGTAAAAATGGTGTAAAGGACAACCTTTCGTGGCTCATATCGTCATTAAGATTCATTTCGACCTCGTAAGTTTCGCCGAGCGGCTTGTCCAGGCTGTCCAAATTGATGATGTCCGATTTTATTATTTTCACCTTTTTTATGACCAGATTCTCAACATATTCATCAACTGAATTGAATTTTTTTATCTCCTTTCGTTTCAAATAGCCGCTATAGCCCGACGAATACCGGGTAATTGTACCTTTCAATTTGCCATTATCCTGTAGGGTGAGGTCAAGGGAATAAGTATCAGCCTGTCGCTGTTGGGTAATTAAATC
>JAQBOU010000095.1 GCA_028287865.1 Mucilaginibacter sp.
AGCAGGTCAACTAAATTTTTACTTTTAACACTTTTTAACAACTGTATAAATTATTTTTAGCCCACTAAAATATTCGAATGAATAAATTTCTTTTTGCTATTCTTTTCTCTATAATGAGTACGGCTGCGTTAGCCCAGGTTCCGAATCAGCCACGGTATTCGCTTTCAAAATCCACTATTCCGGCAGATAGTTTGAGTTATCTTGATCCAAAAGATTACATAATAGGGGGTATTACTGTCACCGGAACTAAAAATCTGGATAAAGATGTATTATTAACCATATCAAAATTAAACAAAGGCGACCGGATCAATTTACCTGGAGAAGCTAATGCCAATGTGATAAAAAATATGTACAACCAGGGGCTTTTTGATGATGTACAATTAAACATTACAAAAATTAACCTGGATACCATTTATCTTGAAATTGCGGTTGTTGAACGCCCCCGTTTATCGCGGCTGCATTTAACCGGGGTACGAAAAGGCGAAATTGAGGATGTACAGAAAAAATTAGCGGATAAAACCGGTAAAATTGTAAACGAGAACTTGTTAAGCACAACAACCGCCATCATCAAAAAACATTTCAATGAAAAGGGTTATCTTAACACTACGGTTAACATTAAACAAAGAAAAGATCCGGGCGATGCGAATAGCGTGATACTTGATGTTGCAATTGATAAGAAACAAAAGGTAATGATAACCGAAGTAAGCTTTACAGGTAATTCGGCGTTTTCGCAAAAAAAGCTTAAAAGTTATTTATCAAAAACACGCGAAAAGAAATTTTATAATGTATTTGGTTCAAGAAAGTTTAAGCAAGATAAATATGACGAAGATAAGCAAAGCCTTATCACCAAAATGCAGGACAGGGGTTATCGGGACGCTGAGCTTATAAGTGATACGGTGTTTAAAACCGGCCCGAACACAGTGGGTGTTAAAATTAAATTATTTGAAGGCCATAAATATTACTTCGGTAACATCAAATGGTCTGGCAATGCTAAGTACCCTTCAGCTTTGCTCAGCAAAATTTTTAAAATAAAAAAAGGCGATGTTTTTAGTGAAGATGAACTAAGCAAGAGATTAAGCGGGCCAACCCAAAGCAATGACGATGTTTCATCATTTTATTTAAATGATGGTTACTTAACATACACTGCTGATCCGGTTCAAACCAAAATATATCATGATACCGTTGATTTGGATATAAGAGTATATGAAGGGCCGCAATATACTATTAACAGGGTTATTTTAAAAGGTAACGATGTAACCAACGATAAGGTGGTTATGCGCGAAATAAAAACTGTACCCGGTCAAAAGTTCAACAAGGCATTATTAATACGCAGTACCCGTGACATTGGCCAGCTTGGAAATTTTGACGACCAAAAGACCGAACCAAAGCCAATCAATATTAACCCGCAGGATGGAACAGTTGACATAGTTTATAATGTGGTAGAAAAACCGTCTGACCAAATCCAGTTATCAGGAGGTTTTGGTGGAGGGATGCTGGTAGGTACCCTCGGACTAACGTTTAATAACTTTTCATTAAAAAATATTTTTCACCTTAAAAGTTATAAACCATTGCCAAAAGGAGATGGTCAAAAGTTGAGTTTACAAGGTCAATCCAGCGGCCGTAGTTATCAGAATTATTCTTTTACATTTTCGGAGCCATGGCTGGGGGGTAAAAAACCAATTTATTTTGCCTTTTCAGCATATACACAGTTAAGCTCTACCTCGCAGTATTACGCGCCTACAAGCCCTTATTATAATAATTTAAGGATAAACGGGGTAGGGGTTACATTAGGTAAAAAGTTAACCTGGCCTGATAATTACTTCCAGTTAAATTATTCGTTAAACCTTGACCATTATAGCCTGGATAATTATACCGGCTATCTTTTTCAAAATGGTACATCTTATAACATCAAGTTAACGCAGGAATTACAACGTAACTCCCTTGATGCGCCTATATATCCGACGGCAGGGTCGAACTTTAAATTGACGATACAAGGAACGCCGCCGTACTCTATGTTTAACAATTTAGATTACAAGATAGCGACACCTGAACAGATATACCATTTTGTTGAATATTATAAATTTAAATTTGATTCGCAATGGTTTACCCGGATATCAGGTAAACTGGTACTAATGTCACAAGTTAGATTCGGATTTTTAGGGGAGTATAATTCAATTGTTCCACCTTCGCCATTTGAAAGGTTTAAATTGGGAGGCGATGGGATGCAGAGCTATCAATTTTTACAAGGAAGCGATATAATTGGTTTAAGGGGTTATCAGAATTTCTCTATTATTCCTGAGGGAACCAATTACAACACTACCACTAATCCAGGAAGTACAGTGTACAATAAATATACTTTTGAACTTCGCCATCCGGTTATCGAGAGTCAGTCGGCTACAATATTTTTGTTAGCCTTTGCGGAAGGTGGTAATGTATGGAATTCTTTTAATAATTTTGATCCGTTTAACGTTAGGCGTTCGGCAGGTATTGGAGCAAGAGTATTTTTACCTATTTTTGGCTTGCTCGGACTTGACTATGGATACGGGTTTGATCCAATTCCAGGAATACCAAGTGCAAACAAGGGCCAGTTCAGTTTTTCAATTTCACAGAGCCTGAGCGGCGGGTTTAATTAATTTGGGTATATTATTGTAATGAAGCGGATAATTTTAATACTGGGTTTTACGTTGGTTGTATTTACTACAGCATTTGCACAGCGCTTTGCATTTGTAGATTCGGATTATATATTAAAACATATGCCCGAGTATGCTTCGGCTCAAAAACAATTAAAAGCTTTATCCGTACAATGGCAAAAGGAGGTTGATAACCGCTATTCGGAAATTGACCGTTTATATAAAGCTTACCAGGCCGACCAGGTTTTGATGACACCTGATATGAAAAAGCGGAGAGAAGCCGAAATAGCAGATAAGGAAAAAACAGCTAAGGATTTTCAAAATCAAAAATTTGGCCCCGGCGGCGAACTTGAACAACGCAGCAATGCAGTTATCAAACCTATCCAGGATAAAATGGCCAAAGCGATTCAGGCTGTTGCCGAAGGTGATAATTTGGATATGATATTTGATAAAAACAGCGAAGTGATTATGTTGTATGCTAATCCACGTTACGATAGAAGTAAGGATGTTATCGTCCGTCTTGGTTTAAAACCAGGAGTATTTGCAAAATGATTTATAATAATATAATAATTCCACTATTTTTAAACACAGAACAAAAATTTTAAACACAGAACAAAAAAATGAAAAAACTATTTAAAGTTGCTTTAGCTGCGGTATGCATTTTAATGATAGGCAACTTTGCTAAAGCACAAACTAAAATTGGCTATATTAATTTCCAGGGCCTGATAACACAAATGCCGGAAGCTAAAACTGTTAAAGCCCAGCTTGATGTTTATTCAAAACAATTTACTGATGAGCTTACAACAATGAGCACCGAATACCAAACAAAAGGTAAGGAATTTCAGACACAAAGCGCTACAATGACCGACGCTGTAAGAACATCCAAAACAACTGAATTGCAGGATCTTCAAAAACGCATACAAGATTATCAAACTACTGCACAGCAAAAATTTGATGAAAGAACCAATGAGCTTTCCAAACCTTTAATTGACAAAGCCCGTGCAGCGTTAACAGTAGTAGCTAAAGAAAAAGGCTACAATTATGTTTTGGATTCTGGACAAGTACAGTTGCTGGTTTCACCTGAAGGTGACGATTTGATGGCTGCTGTAAAAGCTAAATTAGGCTTAAAGTAATAACAGTTTATACCGATCTTAAAGAATCTCTATTTTTATAGGGTTCTTTTTTGGTTTTATTAATAGCGTAATAAACCGTGGGTTATTACCAAATATGTTAAATAAACAAAAAATGAAAAAACTATTTAAAGTTGCTATAGTTGCAGTAGGTATTTTGATGTTGGGCAACTTTGCCAAAGCACAAACTAAAGTTGGCTATATAAATTTTCAGGCACTGATTTCACAAATGCCTGAAGCAAAAACTATTAAAACTCAGCTCGATACTTATTCAAAGCAATTTACCGATGAGCTTGCCGTAATGCAGAACGAACTTCAAACAAAAGGGAAGGAATTTCAGGCACAAAGCGCAACAATGACTGATGCAATACGCTCGGCAAAACAAACTGAACTTCAGGATCTTCAAAATCGTTTGCAGAGTTATAATACTACTGCTCAGCAAAAATTTGAAGAAAGATCTAACGAATTGATAAAACCATTAACTGATAAGGCACGTGCAGCATTAACAGCAGTGGCAAAGGAAAAAGGTTATACTTATGTTTTGGATTCGTCACAAGTACAATTGCTGGTGTCGCCGGATGGGGATGATATGATGGCTGCTGTAAAACTTAAAATGGGTTTAAAGTAACCAGTAATTACAAGTCACTTACAAAAGCGCCCTGAGTATATGGGGCGCTTTTTTTATTTTTGCGCTGATGGTAAACAACAAACCTATTGGAATATTTGATTCGGGCTATGGCGGCCTGACGGTTTTTCGTTCAATTTTTCAGGAGCTTCCGCAACATGATTACATTTATTTAGGCGATACGGCACGCGCTCCCTATGGTAACAGGTCGTTTCAAACTATTCACCAATACACGTGGGAATGTGTACAATGGTTATTTAAACAAGGTTGCCCGCTGGTGATACTTGCCTGTAATACGGCATCAGCTAAAGCATTACGCACCATACAGCAGCAGGATTTAAAGAACGAAGACCCCTCAAAAAGAGTTTTAGGTGTTATAAGGCCAACAGCCGAAGTTATCGGCGATTATACCAAAACAAATGAGATTGGCGTACTTGGAACAAAAGGAACAGTGCAATCCGGATCGTACCCTATTGAGATAGGGCATTTTTTCCCTGATTTAAAAGTTTACCAACAGGCTTGTCCGCTTTGGGTGCCAATTATTGAGAATGGTGAACATGATAAGCCCGGCGCTGATTACTTTGTAAAAAAATACCTGGAGCAGCTATTAGCGCAATCACCTGATATTGATACTTTATTATTAGCGTGTACCCACTATCCTTTATTACAGGAAAAGATAAGGCAATTTGTGCCGGCTAATATTCAAATCGTGTCGCAAGGGGATATTGTCGCCAAAAGTTTGGTTGATTACCTTCAACGTCATCCCGAAATGGACGATAAACTTACCAAAAATAGCACCCAGCATTTTTTTACTACTACAGACGACACTGCAGACTTTGATCATTATGCAGAGATATTCTTCTCAGCCCCTGTAAAATCGGCCTTTGCAGAGATCAAGTGTTAATTGGTGACCAGAAACCGGAGAACAGGTTTTGAAAAATTAGATTGAAGATTGAGAAAGTAAGAAGGTAGTGAAAATCTTTTCTTTTATTAAGCTAAAAACTTACATTAGCAAATAGTCCGCTATTTTTTAATGAAATTAAAAGCCTGTCTTGTCTTCCTTGTTCTATTAAAAATTACCTCTCTATTCGGTCAGGAGATTGATACAGTTAAACTTTTTTTTGCGATAAATGAATACCAGCTATCCGCCAATAATCAAATCAGGCTTGATGCGCTTTATAAGGCAATAAGTTATTATCCGCGTATCAGCATTACCGGTTACGCCGATTTTTTAGGAGATGACCCAAAAAACCTGGTGCTATCTGTAAACCGTGCTGAGGCAGTTAAAACTTACCTGCTATGCCTTAATAAATATCTTGTGATCACAACCGAAGGAAAAGGCACGGTTCCGGCTTCGAAAAAGGATTTACAGTATGGCGATCCGATAAATCGCAGGGTTGACATTATTATTAAAAGTAAGCCGGGTGTGAGGTTGATACCATCGCCGCGACAAGTATGGGAAAAACAGGACGCGGAATTGCCGCCCGAAGATATTAAACAATTCACTAACAAGCTCAACAGTTTAACCATAATAACTGCCGGTAAAAGTATATCACTGGACGAACTGGATTTTCAGTCGGGCAGGCATTTTTTAAACCCCGAATCGGTTTATTATATGAAAACTTTAGCCGCTTACTTAAAAAGTAACGACAAGCTGGTTTTCGAAATACGGGGACATATTTGTTGCGACTACAATAACCCCGATGGCTACGACATAGATACCCGCGAATACGGACTATCTGTTACCCGGGCGAAATTCATCTATGACTACCTGTTTAAAAATGGAATCGCTAAAAAGCGGATGCGCTATACTGGGGTAGGCAGCAGTCAACCTAAAATTTACCCGGAAGTTACCGATCGCGACAGGTCTTTGAACCGGCGGGTGGAAATAGTGATAGTTAGTAAGTGAGGGGAGTCCGGAAGTTGGGAAAGTCAGGAAAGATCGAAAACAGGGAATTCGATTTAGTAAATCAATCCAGGAGGCATTAGTAATTGACCGCATATCCCGGTTTGTAACTTTATCTATCAACTTAGTCAACTATTCAACTCAATCTAACTCAATCAACCAAAAATTATTAAGTTTGCAGATAAAGCAAAAAGGTTGAACTTTTATCTCACATATTTCTTTATCGCAATAGGGCTTTTTGGCTTTTCGGCCTTGTTTGCCCTGTTCGGCGTTTATGCGGAGCGTAAGGTATCAGCCTTTATACAAGACAGGCTTGGCCCAACTGAAACAGGTAAATACGGTTCGTTACAAACATTTGCGGATATCCTTAAAATGCTGCAAAAAGAACTGATCACGCCTGCCGCTGCTGATAAATTATTATTTATGCTGGCCCCGGCTATTATTTTTATAGCCGTGTACCTGGGCTTTGCTGCCTTGCCATGGGGTCCGGGCCTGGTACCGTCCAAATTGAATTTAGGGTTATATTATATTTTCGCCATTATATCTATCGAGACCCTTGGCATATTAATGGCCGGGTGGGGATCAAACAATAAATATTCCATACTGGGCGCAATGCGCTCTGCCGCCCAGATCATCTCGTATGAGATCCCTGCTGGCTTTGCATTGATCTCGGTGGTGATGATAGCACAAACATTAAACCTCCAGGATATCGCCATGCAGCAAGGTATTTTATCACCCGAAAAAATAACTTTTGCAGGCTTTTGGGATGTATCATCCATAGGCGGAATATTTGCATGGAATGTTTTCAGGGCACCACACCTGCTAATAGCGTTTGTTATTTATTTTATAGCCTCGCTGGCAGAAAGCAACCGGGCTCCCTTTGATATACCGGAAGCAGAATCGGAATTGGTTGCGGGCTTCCACACAGAATATACAGGCCTCAGGTTTGCCCTTGTTTTTTTAGCCGAATATTCCATGATGTTTATGGTATCGATGGTTGGGGTAATCCTGTTTTTGGGTGCCTGGAATACCCCGCTGCCAAATATCGGCCAGGTACAATTGGCAACCTGGACAACCGGCGCCGGATGGGGAATTTTATGGATAATTATTAAAACATTGACCCTGGTAGGCATACAAATGTGGATACGATGGACATTGCCCCGTTTGCGGGTAGATAAATTAATGGCATTGTGCTGGAAGATTTTAACACCGCTCGCTTTTGCTTGTATGCTGGTATCAGGGATATGGCGGTTATGGCTTATGTAGGTTTATTTCAGATTTCGGATGTTCGATTTCGAATTTAAATCGTGGAATCAAACAATCTGATTAATCATGGTTCAGACAAAATGATCAAAGAAACAATAAACGGCTTACAAACTGCACTAAAGGGATTAACGATCACCTTCAGGCATCTTTTTGCATCGCACAAAAAAAGAGATTTGTTGCCTGCAAGTGATAATAACTACTTTAAACAGCTGGAAGGCACTAATACCATACAGTATCCGCATCAAAAGCTGCCGGTGCCTGAGGTTGGGCGCTACCAGCTGGATGTGGAGATGGATGATTGTATAGTATGTGATCTTTGCGCCAAAGTTTGTCCTGTTAATTGTATCGATATTGAATCAATCAAGGCTACTGAAGCTATCGGACAAACATCAGACGGTACCACAAAAAGGCTGTATGCTGCCAAGTTTGATATTGATATGGCCAAATGCATGTATTGCGGCCTGTGTACTATTGTTTGTCCGACAGAATGTATTGTGATGACCAACCAATACGATAAAAGCGTTGTTGAACTAAGCCAGCTTACCTATCAGTTTTCAGATATGACACCAGAAATAGCTGCTGAAAAAAGACGCGAGTTTGATCAGCAACAGGCAGAAAGGCAGGCTGCTAAATTAGCTGCTATGCAGAAAAAGGAGGGAGGCGCATGAGTTTAGTGCAGGTGCTGTTTTATATAATGGGATTTATAGCGGTAGCTTCGGCGATATTTGTGGCAGCCACCAAAAGCCTGGTGCGCTCCATATTTATGTTTTTTATAACCCTGTTTGCACTGGCCGGGTTGTATGTACTTGCACTTGCTGACTTTGTGGCCATTACCCAGGTGGTAATTTACGTCGGTGGTATTTTAGTATTGATCCTGTTTGCTTTTATGCTCTCCGGGAAAGAAACCTTGAATTACATTTCACAGCAGCGAAAGCAATTTATGAATATAAGTAAGCTTCCAGCACTTTTGCTGGCCGGGTTATTTTTAGTGGTATTGCTCAATATGATATTTAAAGTTGATGCCGGTAATTTAGCCTGGATAAAAAGATCAATCGAAAATAAGAATGTTATTACACCCAATGCTGCGATGACAGAAAATATTGGCGTTAACCTGATGACCAGCTATCTACTGCCTTTTGAAGCTATTTCTATTTTATTATTGGTTGCTTTGGTGGGTGCTGCCCATTTATCAAGAAAGGAGCCTCAGTCATGATCTCCTTAACCGATTTTTTGGTAGTAAGCGCGGTATTGTTCTGCATCGGTTTGTATATGATCGTATCTAAACACAATGCTATCCAAATATTGATAGGTATTGAATTGATGCTGAATGCCGCCATTTTAAACCTGGCAGCTTTTGGTAAATACGACAAGTTGAATAACGGAGGCCAAATGTTTGCCTTGTTTGCCATAGTACTTGCCGCAGCAACAACAGCAGTGGCGTTGGCCATTATTTTAAATGTGTATAAAAAGTATAAAACTATTGATCCCGGTAAGATTGATAGTTTGAAAGATTAATGATGAAAATAAATATCACCAACTTGTCATTGCGAGGTACGAAGCAATCGCATGCTATACAGAGCGTTTTGCAAAGCGGTAATGTAAGATTCGCGATTGCCACGCTGTGCTGCAATGACAATAGTTAATAAAGGATAAAAACAACATTGAACAATTTTTTACAAGCCATAGATGCATTAACAATCCGCTTTACACTGGCAGCAGTGTTACTGCCTTTGTTTGCATTTGTATTTAATTTTTCATTGCCGGGTAAGCGATACCAAATAGCCGGGTGGATTTCTACCATTGCTATTTTAATTAGCGCTGTTTTATCAGCCTTTGTATTTGCAAGGGTTTGGAACGGTCACCAGGTACATCAGCAGGTACTTTGGTTCACTATAGGTAATACAAAAGTATATTCAGGGATATTACTGAATAATCTTTCAGTTTTGATGTTGTTACTGGTAAACCTAATCGCATTGCCGGTACACATCTACTCCACTGCCTATATGAAGAACGATGAAAACATTAATCGTTACTTCGCTTACCTCAGCTTTTTTTGTTTTAGTATGCTGGCGCTGGTGGCGGCGGATAATTTAATAATGTTCTATATTTTTTGGGAACTGGTGGGTTTCTCATCCTACCTGCTGATCGGTTTTTGGTTTACACGTGATAAAGCGGTGCATGCCAATAAAAAGGCCTTTATCATGAACCGGATAGGGGATATCGGCTTGTTGACAGCTATCATTATCATTTTTGCACAATATCACACGTTTGATCTTACCCGGCTATTTACCGATAAAGGTCTTGTTGTTCAATCCATTATTCAAAATGGTGTTTGGTTAGCGCCATCCGGGCATTTGCCAACTGTTTGGCAATACATTGCCTGCGGTGGGATATTTTTAGCGGTTGCTGCAAAATCGGCACAATTCCCTTTACATACCTGGCTGCCCGATGCCATGGAAGGCCCTACTTCGGTATCGGCCTTGATCCACGCGGCTACCATGGTGGCAGCAGGGGTGTTTTTGCTTGGCAGGGTGTATCCAATGTTTACTGATGGAGAGTTAACGATACTGGCGGTAATCGGGTGCTTCACCGCGTTTATGGCGGCAACCATCGCGCTAACGCAAAACGATTTAAAACGCATCCTGGCTTATTCAACAATTTCGCAGTTAGGCTTTATGATGATGGCGATGGGGATCGGTGCATATGCTTCTTCGCTGTTCCATTTGGTTACGCATGCTTTTTTTAAATGCCTGCTGTTTTTAGTTGCCGGCATCGTGATCCATCAAATGGCGCATATCAGGGATGATAACGGGCTCGATATCGATCCTCAAAATATAAATAACATGGGCGGGCTTCGTAAAAAATTGCCGCTTACTTTTATTGCAGCTGTTATAGGCGGACTCGAATTGATAGGGCTGCCTTTAACATCCGGCTATTTATCAAAAGACGGTATTTTAATCCAGGCGTTTGAGTGGACAAATGGCAGAAACGGACTATTTAAAATAATACCCATACTGGCATTATTGACAACATGGTTAACCGCTTTTTATGTTGCCCGTTTAATTTTTAAAGTATTTTTTGGAGAATTGAAAGCGTTAGAAGTAAACCCTGGTATTAAATTGCACATAAGCGATGGCGGATGGCAATATAAATTGCCCTTAATTTTTTTGGCTGTTTGCTGTTTGTTCCCTTTATTTTCCGGTAATCCATTCTCGTATCAACATGCGTGGCTTTTTACCGGGCTTTCAAAAAACGGTACTTTAGAACGCGAAAGTTTATACCACAACCTGGTACCTGCAAGCGTATTTATTTTGAGTGTGCTGGTTATATACGGTGCTTATGTAATATATGTACAGCGCAGAAAGAATCCTTTCCCGCAAATCGGGTTTTTATTCAGGTTATCAGATAATGAATGGTATATTGATAAAGTTTATAGTAAAATTATTATAAAACCGGTGCTGGCCTTAAGTCGCGCTGTGTTTTGGTTTGATAGGACCGTTATCGATGGTATCATTCACTTATTGGCCAGGGCAGGTATTATATCGGCAAAAATTGCTGACTGGACAGACCGTTATGTAATTGACGGCTTTTTAAATTTACTGGCGGCAATTGTTAATCTTATCGGCAACTTCGCGCGTAGATTTCAGGGAGGGAAGGTGCAATATTATTTATTTAGTATGCTGGTGATTATCCTGGCTTTGTTTATTTTAAAAATTGTTTTTTAAAATGGGATATATGATTTTAGATGTGAGGTGTAAAAACTTAAAGCTTAACGCAGAAAGCCCCAGACTTACTGTTGATAGCTTACATTTCATTTGCTTTCTGACTCTTGATCCCTGGTTCTTGCATCTTGAATCCTGCATCTCATATCTCATGTCTCAAATCTCATATCTCAACGGATGAACATCTTAACCCTCCTCATATTTACGCCCATCCTGTTTGGATTTATCATTGCCGTGCTG
>JAQBOU010000102.1 GCA_028287865.1 Mucilaginibacter sp.
TTCTTTTCAGGAACGGCGGTTTTAACGCTAGTTTTTTCGCGCTGGCTACTACTGCGTTTTTAACCGGGTGGCTGATCTTTAAAGCAAAATGGGAAAAGAATGAGTACTATTACTTTTTCTTTATCGACGGTGTACTGATATTGCAGTATTTAATATTGGTGATTTTTGGGAGGTTAAGTGTTTATTTTTAAATTTCACACATAAAGTTATCCTGAACTTGTCAAAGCATAAACAACACAGTTCGCATGTCCTGTGGGGTGCCGAAATTAATTCGGCATTACTTGCTATTATCTTATTGCATCACAGGCAAAACAATACTACTCGCAAATTTTAAAGAATGATATATTTTTTGTGTTGCTGACTGGTAATCGCTTTCTTTTGCCTCAAATATATTGGGTACATACTTTTGCGGGTTACGGTCAATTATTGGGAACCAGGTACTTTGTACCTGTACCATTATTTTATGTCCCTTCTTAAACACATGGTCTGCGCCATGCAGGTCGATGGTGTATTCTTCTACCTTACCGGGTGTAATTGGCTCCGGTTTTGAGAAGCTCTTCCTGAACCTGCCGCGAAAAACATCATCCGCAATCATCAGTTCATATCCCGCCATTTTAGGCTCCTTTTTATACTCCTTAGGATACACATCAATTAGTTTTACCACCCAATCTGCATCACTGCCCGAGGTAGCTGCATAAAGCTTCGCGATCACATCACCGGTAATGGTTACATCATCAGTAAGCGTATCGGTTTGCCAGGTTAACACATCCGGGCGGTTATCTACAAAACGCTGATCTTCTGTAAGCCAGGTGTACCAGCGCGAGCCCGGCCCGTAGGTTTCTTCCACCGGCCTGGTGCGGTAAGGCACCGGCTTTGACGGATCGGATACATAGCTGTCAAATTCTTTGGCTTCGGCATCCGTTGGTTTCTTAAACGAAAGCTTGCCATCAGCATGAAAATAAATGTTTTTTTCTACAGCCTCTTTAGGCGGCCACGCCGTATAATTCTTCCATGTATTTGATCCCGTCTGGAATGATATAGCTTCAGCAAAATTGCCGTCGCCCTTGCCTTTTAAATACCATGCAAACCATTTGGCCTGTATTTCCTTCCTGAAATAAGTGGCCGTCGCCTGGTCGTCAAATTTAATATTGCCCAGGCTCTTGCCTTCGCCCCCAGCCCAACCGCCATGCCTCCACGGGCCAAGCACAATAAAGTTTTGATTGTTAACATCGTGTTTCTCCAATGCCTTGTAAGCAGACTGCGGCCCTACCATATCTTCCTGATCCCACCATCCCGATACATGCTGGATAGCGGTACGCGGATGGTCTAAACGAAAGGGCAATGCCTGGCTTTGCCAAAATGTGTCGTAGTTAGGGTGAGCGATAAAGTTGTTCCAGGTGGGTAAAGTTCCATGTGCATACTTTTTATTGATGTTTGAAAGCGGCCCGAGCTTCAGGTACCAGTCATAAGTATCATATTGTTTAAAATCGTAAAGGGAATCTGTTTTGGCCGCCTCTGTCAATACAGAATATTCAAAACCGTAGCTTAACCTGAATGCACCGTTATGATGGAAATCATCATTCATAAACATATCAGAGGGTGTGGCCTGTTCTGATACAGCCTTTAACGCCGGATGCGGATCTGCGCCCGCTATAATTGCTGTCCAGCCATCATAGGATACGCCATAAATCCCCGCTTTTCCATTATTATCAGGAATGTTTTTCAAAAGCCAATCGATGGTATCGTACGTATCGCTTGCCTCATCAATAGACTTAGCATCACTTTTGTTGCGGCTAAACCGCTGCATTTTAAATGTACCTTCGGATAAATAACGGCCCCTTATATCCTGGAAAATAAAGATATAGCCATCCTCGGCCATGTCCTTTACATAAGTCTGCTTCTCAGGACTTGGATATTTATCGACGCCATACGGCGTCCTCAGCATTAAAAACGGTAGTTTTTCTGTTTGATTTTTTGGAGTGAAAATTACAGTATGTAGCTTAAGGCCATCGCGCATGGTGATCATCACTTCCTGCCGGTTATATTTATCATCCGGCTTCACCTGCGCAAACAGGTTTGCGGTACTTAATAAAAAAATAGCTATAAATGTGGTCTTTGTAAAAAATGCTTTCATATTTGCCCGGTGTTAACAATGCTAAATATAATAATTAGTTGATTAGGTTGAATATGTGAGTGAGTGATTAAGGGCAAAAGCATTAAATAATTTAAGGAACGTTTGGATTAGATAGTTAGTTTAAGGAGCTTGGTGAATCTTGAACAAACATTCAACCCTTTCCGGGGAGGGTTTGGGTGGGGCTAAATGCAGTTGGCTAGAAATTCGGACCCTGTTTCCCTTAACTTAATGACATGTACCTACCGGCACATCAGAAAAGAAAAAACACGCTTAAAAAATTTTAATGCATCTGCCCTGACCTTTAATGTGCGGATTTTAGCATTTGACGCCTTTTACTTAGCTTTGAAAATAATTTCCGGGCTCATGTAATGTTAAGACCACTAAACAAAACATAACAAACTTTATTCACGTTTAAAGCCCGTAACTGGTATCTGGATATCGCAGAGAAACAGATTTAATTTAGGTTATATAAAACACAAAGATCATTTAAAATAAAAAACATTATAATCAGAAATATGAACTACGATTTAATTGTTATAGGTTCCGGGCCGGGCGGCTATGTAGCTGCTATCCGTGCTTCGCAGTTGGGTTTAAAAACTGCTATAGTTGAAAAAGAATCCCTGGGAGGCGTTTGTCTTAACTGGGGCTGTATACCTACTAAAGCATTAATAAAAAGTGCCGAAGTATTTGAATATATAAATCACGCGGCCGATTATGGAATAAAGGTAGGAAGCAGTGAAATTGATTTTGAAGCCATGATAAAAAGAAGCCGTGGCGTAGCAGACGGGATGAGCAAAGGCGTTCAATTTTTGATGAGAAAGAACAAAATTGACGTAATTATGGGTACCGGCAAACTTAAAAGCAAAGGAACAGTTGCTGTGTCGGGCTCTAATGGCGAAGTTCAGGAACATACTGCAAAACATATTATATTGGCAACCGGTGGCCGCTCACGTGAGCTTCCAAACTTAAAGCAGGATAATAAAAAGGTAATTGGTTACCGCCAGGCCATGATATTGCCTAAAAAGCCCGAATCAATGATCGTTGTAGGTTCAGGAGCTATCGGAATTGAATTCGCCTATGTATACAATGCTATCGGCACTAAAGTAACCGTTGTTGAATACCTGGATAACATTGTTCCGCTTGAGGACGAAGAAATTTCAAAATCATTGGCCCGCATACTAAAAAAACAAGGTATAAATATTCTTACTGGTTCAAATGTTGAATCGGTTGATACCAGCGGTGATCTTTGTGAAGTGCAGGTAAAAACTACCACCGGTACCGAAATACTGGAAGCCAGTATCGTATTATCTGCAGTGGGCATATCTACCAATCTTGAAGGCATTGGCCTGGAGGAAAATGGCGTAAAAACAGATAAAGGCAAAGTTTTAGTTGACGATTTTTACCGTACCAATATAGAGGGCGTTTATGCCATTGGCGATATAGTAAAAGGACAGGCACTGGCGCACGTGGCTTCTGCCGAAGGCATTATTTGTGTTGAAAAAATTGCCGGTTTAAACCCGGAGCCATTAAATTACAATAATATTCCAGGATGTACTTATTGCTCGCCGGAAGTTGCTTCGGTAGGCTATACAGAAAAAGCGGCCAAAGAAGCCGGCTATGAAATAAAAGTTGGAAAATTTCCTTTTTCAGCTTCGGGCAAAGCGAGTGCCGCAGGCGCTAAAGACGGCTTTGTTAAATTAATATTTGATGCTAAATATGGCGAGTTTTTAGGCGCACATATGCTTGGCCATAACGTTACTGAAATGCTTGCCGAGGTGGTTACCGCCCGCAAACTTGAAGCTACCGGTCATGAGATCATTAAATCAGTACATCCGCATCCAACAATGAGCGAAGCCATAATGGAAGCTGCTGCCGATGCGTACGGCGAAGTGATACATTTGTAAATGTTATTTATTTACGATTTACGATTTTAGATTTACGATTATGGAAAATAATCTGATCAAAAAATCGTAAATCGTAATTCTAAAATCGCAAATCAGATCTCCATCTTCGAGAATAAATCCCATAAAACAATCCCTGCGGATACTACAATGTTAAAAGAGTGTTTGGTGCCAAATTGAGGTATTTCAATACAGGCATCAATATTTTTCATTGCTTCATCACTTACCCCGTTTACTTCATTCCCAAATATCAACGCATATTTTTCGCCGGCAACGGGTTTAAAATCGTTGAGCATGATACTGTTTTCTGCCTGTTCAACAGCAATTATACGGTAACCATCTTCGCGTAGTTTTTTTATGGCCTGCAATACATCCGCGTGATAAGTCCAGTTGATAGATTGGGTAGCTCCAAGTGCTGTTTTTTCAATTTCGCGGTGCGGAGGCTGCGCGGTTATACCACACAGGCAAAGCTGTTCAACCGCAAAACCATCTGCTGTGCGAAAAACAGACCCGATGTTATGCATACTCCGCACATTATCAAGCACAACAGCCACTGGAAATTTCTTTAAAACTTTAAACTCTTCTACCGAAGCCCGGTTTAATTCATCAAGTTTTAATTTCCGCATATAATAACCATTCGTATAATATTAATCTCTTATTTTAAGTTGTTGATCTCCAATAACCACCTCTCCCACTCCATTGCCAATAAGAGAACGGTAAACAGACGGCGCATAGCCAATAGCATTGGTATAATATTCAATTACCTGTTTGCTATAGTTATCAAAAGCATCTTCTTTAACAAGTGCTATAGCACAGCCTCCGAAACCGGCCCCTGTCATGCGTGCACCAACTACATTCCCATCAGTTTTACTATAAGTTACTATAGCGTCAAGTTCTTTACCACTTACTTCGTACAGATCACGTAACGAATCATGGGAGGCAAACATCAAACGGCCAAATTCGGTTAGATCATTATTACCAAGGGCAACCGCTGCTAATTTAACACGGTTATTTTCCTCAATAACATGTTTGGCACGTTTGTACAACACTTCATCAGTAATTAAATAGCTGTATTTGTTAAAGGTAGCGGTATCAATATCACAAAGGTTATTAATATCCAGCTGCTGCTTTAAAGCTGCTAATGCCGACTGGCACTCGCGTACCCTTTCGTTATATTTTGATTCGGCCAATTTACGTGGTTTATTGGTATTGATAATAGCCAGGATATAGTCGCCAAGGTTAGTATCTACAGCTTTGTAATCAAGGGTATCGCAATTCAGCATCAATGCTTTATTCTTCTCGCCAAAAGCAACAGCAAACTGATCCATTATACCGCTGTTAACGCCAATAAAATTATTTTCGACCGATTTGGAAAGTTTAACAAGATCCAGTTTAGTGTATCCCGCGTCAAAAAGCTCATTTAATGCAAAGGCAGTAACTACCTCAATAGATGCAGACGAAGATAAGCCGGAACTTATTGGAATATCGCCATAAAAAAGCATATCTATTCCATTTAACCGGTGTCCATCCTTTAAAAAATGTTTTATAATTCCCAGCGGATAATTAAACCAGCCTCCATCAATTTTTTTATAGTCATCCTGTAAAGGGATCTCCAGTTTTTCATCAAAATTCAAGCTTCCGAACCGGAAAACACCATCGTTATTGGGCGATACCAATAAATAGGTTCCAAAAGTAATAGCGCAGGGCATTACAAGCCCACCATTATAATCAATATGTTCACCAATAAGATTTACGCGTCCGGGAGAAAAGTAAGCATTGGCTGCCTCCTTATTATATAATTTATCAAATTCCTGATATAATTGGTTCTTCATTTAGCGTTATATAATTTATTGCAAAAAACAAAGATTGTAAAAAATGTAAAACTTACATTTATTATTATTTTTTATTTCGATGTTAGTTTTCCAATACCTTTATATTTTATAAAATAACAACAATTTTTAATTAAATTGTTTATAATTAATATTCAAATATTTAATTCATTTTTTTATGAACCAATATCTTATAACCGCTTACGATTATACCGATACGGAAGCGTTGCAGCGCCGGATGAATGTGCGGCCTCACCATTTAGACGAGGCAAAAGCGTTAAAAGAGAGCGGCAATTATGTATTAGGAGGTGCAATACTGAATGACGAAGGCAAAATGATAGGCTCAGTTATGATATTACAATTTGAGACAGAGGAAGGCCTTGCTGC
The DNA here is from genome assembly GCA_028287865.1 of Mucilaginibacter sp. GTDB lineage: Bacteria > Bacteroidota > Bacteroidia > Sphingobacteriales > Sphingobacteriaceae > Mucilaginibacter. The sequence goes on from JAQBOU010000102.1 coordinate 6,252, forward strand.
GTGGAAACAAAATGAGCCTTATATAACACAACAAATATGGGAATCGGTGGATGTAAAGCCCTTAGGGTTGCTGCTGTAAGCTGAAATGATCTACGTAATTAATAAAAGTCCCGGAACTTTTCCCGGAACTTTTTATCTGGTGATCAATTTATCTGGGGGATATACTATTCAGTTCGCGCATATCATCTTCAGTAAGCTCAAGCGAAGTAGCCTTCATATTTTCTTCCAAATGCTCAACGCTGGATGTGCCCGGTATCAACAAAATATTGTCAGAATGGCTTAGTAACCAGTTTAAAGCTACCTGGTGTACAGTTGCCTGGTGCTTATCAGCTATTTGTTTTAATTTATCCTGACTTGCTACATTACCTGCATTTAGCGGAAACCAGGGTATAAAGGCAATATTGTGCGCCTTGCAGTATTGTAACACGGGCTCCCACTTACGGTTATCCACACTGTACATATTTTGTACGGATACCACTTCAAAAAATTCCTGCGCTTTTTTTATCATATCCACATCTACCTCCGAAAGGCCTATGTGTTTCACCTTGCCCTCTTGCTGTACCTTTTGTAAAAATTCAAAAGTTTGCTCCGCAGGCACATTCGGGTCAACCCTATGCAACTGATAAAGGTCAATTTGTTCTAGTTTAAGCCGTTTAAGGCTCCCCTCCAGCGCTTCCCTTAAATGATCAGGATGTGCATTAACCGGCCATTCATCAGGACCGGTACGCAGTAATCCGCCTTTAGTGCCAATAACAAGGTCTTTCGGATATGGGTAAAGCGCTTCGGCTATCAATTCTTCTGAAATATGCGGTCCATAACTATCCGCGGTATCAATAAAGTTTACGCCCAGTTCCACTGCACGTTTTAAAACCCTTTTTGCTTCTTCTCCATCTTTAGGCGGACCCCATATGCCTTTTCCGGTAATGCGCATAGCGCCATAACCCATCCTGTTAATGGTAAGATCACCGCCAAGAGTGAAAGTTTTTTCGAATGAAATTGCTGTGTTATTCATAACTACTTGCTTTTTGATTAAAATATTAACGACTTTTTTTCTCAAATGTTCTTCAGGATCACTTTTTAAATCCAATTATTACACAACATCCATAAATCAAATAATACTATATTGCACTAAAAAATTAATCAGCATGAACGAACAAAATTATGGCCATCACTCCCGCTTTGTCACCGGCTTTCACTACATATTGGGTTCATTTCTTATTATAGGCACTATCGGGTCTATTGTAAATATTGTACTTCAATGCATTGCTCATGACCAGGTTATTGGTTCAATATTAATTACATTGTTATTTATATGCTGCTTGTTTTTATTTTGGTTTAGCCGTCAGTTCGCTATAAAAGCACAAGACAGGGCTATCAGGGGCGAGGAGAACCTCAGGTATTTTATATTAACCCGTAAACCGTTGGATAGCAGGATAACAATGAGGCAAATAATTGCGCTCCGCTTTGCACCGGATGATGAATTTTTAGTATTGGCCGATAGAACCATAAACGAATCGCTTACCCCGGATGAAATAAAAAGGGCAATTAAAAATTGGAAGGCAGACCATTACCGAGCCTGATAGCTCATTAAATTAAGTGGCATCCTTGGGATACCTTTTTATTTGATGCGACCCGGATAAAATTAGTTTGACTCTTTAACCGGTGGCGGAGGCGGAGTCACCTTCTTTTCCGGGGGTGGTTGATTATTTGTTTTAATTGGCTGACTTTTAGGCACCATTGGTCTTGGCTGCGCCGACAGGTTTGGCGCTTGCACCGGCCTGATCTGCGGTTGAGGCGCAGGGTTCGGTGTTGCAACAGGTTTTGCTTGTTGCTGAACAGGCAAATTCTGTTGCTGATTCATAAGCTCCCGTTGTTTTAACAATTGCATGTTTGGAGTTGGAAGATTATTTTGCCCATTACCTGGCCTTGGGTCTGGCTGATTTTGCTGTGGATTATTGTTTCGTCCCTGATTTGGCTGTACCTGTGGCTGAACAAGATTTTGGATATTATCCTGCCTGTTACCTGGTCTTTGATATTGCTGATTGGGTGTTGGGGTATTTCCCTGACCCTGACCTGGCTGTACCAGCGGCTGAAGAAGGTTTTGGTTATTATTCGGCCTGTTATCCGGCCTTTGGTGCTGCTGATTTGGGTTATTTCTTTGACTTTGATCGGGTTGTATCTGCGGCTGGTTGAAGTTTTGGTTATTGCCCGGCCTTTGGTATTGCTGATTGGGTGTTGACATATTTCCCTGACCCTGATCTGGCTGTAACTGTGGCTGAGCAGGATTCTGATCATTTCTTTGTCCGTTACCCATCCCTGGAACAGGTTGATCTCGCTGCGGGTTCTGATGAAAATTACCCTGATTGCCGTTCTGCCTGTAAGCGATTACTTTTTGAGGTGCAGGTGCAGTATTTCCGGAAACAATATTCTGTCTTATTGCAGGGCGATATACGGTAAGCTGGCCGCCGCTTAACGATTGCGCGGGCCTTGGGCTTTCATTGATCTTAACCGGCTGAATGGAGGTGTGGGTTGTATTTTCGACATCTATGGAACGTGGTCCGCGGTTATATAATATCATACCGGTGCGACCATTTCCGTTACCGGTGTTTATATTATTGATAATGGTGGTATTATTAACAACTGTAACGTTGTTTCTTACCACATAGTTGTGAACGTTTACTGTTGCTATGTGGCGTGCATCAACATAGCTCCAGTCATTGTTTCCCGGCCTCCAGCCGCGGTTTATATCTGCACGCGGTGGAATGGGTGCCCATCCATAATAATTCCCGGACTGCCCCCAGGTAACCCATGCCGGCGCCCATAACCATCCATAATTGCCATCATAAAACCATCTGCCATAGTGAAACGGAGCCCATCCCCAGCTATAATCAGATACCCACGTCCAGCCATAGTCGCTGTATACCCAATTGCCATTAGTATCATAAGGCCTGAAATCGGCATCAACATTTGGCTGCCATACATAACCATAATCAGGATAATCTATCCATTGTCCATAAGGGCTTAACTCGTCATAAAATACCTGGGTGGTTTGGGGCTGGTCGGCATATCCCTGCAGTGCCTGGTCGGTATAGGCGGGTTGACTGGTAGTGTATATAATTGGCGTACAGCCTGTCAAAATGACTAAAAGCGGCAACACCTGCTTAAATATAATTTTCATGACGGGGAGTATTATAATATTGTATAATAAGGGTTTATATAGTTATGACAGGGGAAAGATAATTAAGTTTAAGCAACGATTATTTATTTATCTGGTTTAAATTAACCGTCATCAAGTTATAGATTCTTTTCTTAATATATAACTTAAACAGTATTATTCATAGGTTAACTTGTGTTAACAATAATCTTTCATATTACTATTTAAGTAATTATTCTTATTTTTATATACCGATGCTAATTAAAGCGTTATCAATTGATCGTCAATGAGTTTGTTATAACAAGCTGTCTTGAGTTTATTAAGTTAAATCTTTTATCAATTAAAAGTGTTAACCTGATTATACCTATTATGAAGAAAAAGAAAGAGTTAAAATACCTTGATAAAGAATGGAAGGAAATGAAGGCCCATTTAGCGGTCTTTTTTGAGGAAGGAGACCAGGAAGCACTGCATAAGTTTAGGGTGCAAATAAAAAAGCTCAGAGCCATGCTGATCTTTTTTGAAAATACTTCAAAACAACATGGTTTGATGAAGCATTTTAAGCCTGTAAAGGAAATATTTAAACATGCCGGGCAAATCAGGGATGCGTACATGAACCTGCAGCTAAGTGAAAAATATGAACTTAAAAATGAAGCCTTTGAAACCAGCCAGCAAAAAACAATAGACGACGGCATTGAAATATTCAGGCAAAACGACAAAAAGTTTATCAAAACAATAAAAAAAGCGCACAATAAACTTGCAAAGCAATTGTCAAAAATAAACAATGATTCAATCGCTGCTTATTACCGGCAACAGCTAGAACAAATTTCGGTTAACCTTGCGGTGTCTGGCTTTACCGAAGAAATGCATACCAACCGCAAACTGATAAAAATTTTGGTTTACAACCATAAATTGGCAGACAAAGCCTTAAACGGCTCTTTAAGTTTTAATACAGCTTACCTTGATAAATTACAGGGTAACATTGGAGAATGGCATGATAACATTGTTGCCGAACAGTTATTTTCGTCGCCGGAGCTGAATGACAAGCCGGTTGTATCTAAAATAAAAAAAATAAACGCAAATGTTAAGCGTAGAATAAGATTGATTGCCAGTGATTTTTTACATAAGGCCACAACAATTGAAAAAGAACTGGTTCTGAATTAATAATGCTAAGATGGGAGTTGAAATAGAGCGGAAATTTTTGGTCGATGATGAAAAATGGCAGCGGTTGGACAAACCTGCCGGCATACATTACAGGCAGGGATATTTATTGGACGATGCAAGGCGAACAATCAGGGTGAGGCTTGCCGGTGACCATGGTTTTATAACCATTAAAGGTATTTCAACCGGCATTTCGCGTAAAGAGTTTGAATATGAAATACCCGCTAAGGATGCAACCGAATTGATCGATACGTTTGCCGGATCGGAAGTTGAAAAAATAAGATACCGGATCACTTATGCCGGAAAATTATGGGAGGTTGATGAATTTTTGGGCGATAATAAAGGTTTGATGATGGCCGAAATTGAATTAAAGCACGAAGACGAAGAATTTGAAAAACCCGATTGGATTAACAAGGAAGTAAGTGATGACGACAGGTTTTACAACTCCAATCTTTCGAAAAATCCATTTAAGAACTGGGGATTATGATTTTATCGCTATACTAACCAATAACCTAATGGCACAATGACCAAAGTTCAGTTATGCACAATCAGGCAGCGATAATAAGTAGTCTCCAGCTTCGTCGTCGGTTGTTCTAACATATTTATTGCCCTGCGGGCTTACCGCAGCTACCAGGCATATTTTGTTCCCATACTCATCAATTATATAAGCTTCGCCATCTTCATCTTTTATCCAATCATAAATTTTGATACGATCGGTAACTCCTTTAACATTTATGCGTTCATTTACCCATTCCAGGTAATCAATTGCTAAATAGGGGTTTTCATGTATCCCTTCGTATTTTTTTATAGAGACTACGCGTACAGCCATTTTAATAAAGTTTATTTAACCAGGTGTGGTAAAAATAAGTTACAACTATTAAAGGAGTTACGGTATTTGTGCGCAATTTGATACGTAAAACTACGTAAAATGAGAAATTTTTATAAACAGGGAGTTATAATACAGGTGAAGTACCTGTAAAACATTAATTTGACTATTAATTACATAACGTAATTATCATTGAATAACCAAAATAGCATGCTAAAGTGCTTTCAAAAAAGGACTATTCTCCAGCATCAGCCTGAAGTTGTCCGGGTTAACTATGTCGTTATGTTCTTTAAGGCTGTGTATAAATACAATTGCGTGCGCACGGAGCTGTGCCGGTACTAATGCAGCTTCATCAATCTTTAAATAATCAATATCATCGTCATCCAATAATTTCATCATTGCCAGGCTTTCTTCCAGCGGCCCATAACCGTGATCGGTAGACAGGTGGATAAAACGATGCTGTTTGTCAGCTTTTAACCAATCAATAAATATAGGTGTTTCGGCATACAGGGCGTCAAAAAGCATGGCTTCATCAATAGGCACTTCCCCGTTTTTAATAATGCGGGCTATTACACGATAAGCCCCGCTGTGCCCGCCCAATAAAATATGGCCAGATACACTATTCTCTGGAACAAGTTTTTTGTCTTTTAATCCCTGCAATACATCGGCTACAAGCGCCTTAAAATCGCCCGGGGTTTCAAGTTTTCCTCCATAACTATCTGGAGCGTTGCGGGCAGTTTCGGCTAATACTAAAACGGCATTGCGTTTTGAAGCTATAAATTGTTTAATAAGCTCGTATCTTATCGCAGCACTATCCACATTATTGCCCCAGCCATGAAACCAAAAAACAACGTCGACCTTTTTCTTAACATTAAGATTTTTTGGCGCGATGATCAGTACCGTGCTGTCGTTATAATGCCCGTTAGCGGTATACAGCTTATTTTCATACCTATGCCCTTTGGCACGGCCGGTATCAGGAAACGAGGTATGTGTTGAATAAATATGAAAGGTAACAGCACCGTTAACATCCTGCGCGTTTACAGTTGAACAGGCAAAAAGCATTGAAACAAAAAATAAAACAAAAATGAGATATGGCTTCATGCCAGTAAGTTATAAAATATTTGGAGGCAGATACAATTTATTTTTGGTCAGGTTTAATCTATAAAAAACTGCTGACTTATGATATGCTCATTTTCGACTTTATAAACAGCAAGTTCAATCTGATTTAGCCCAAAATCAAAATATTTACTCACAGCTGCAATGAATTGGCGGCGTTTCCGTAATGTATATGGATTTAGTAGGAAATGAAATTGCGATAAAAAACCCTTAGGCACTATCTTCATTTACAAAATTCCAATAATTAATTGAATTTTATTGACAATTTGATAATTTAACGCGATATAAATATTAGATTATTTAGATAAATTTAAAAATTTTAAGATATTTTAAATTCAAAATTTCAATCAGTATCTTCGTAATTACACCATTTTATAAACGATTTATTTTACAATGGATCAAGTTGACAGCCACAAGGGCCTTTATAGGCCAGAATTTGAACACGACTCGTGCGGAACCGGTTTTATAACCAACATTAATGGCCATAAAACCAACCAGATTATTGACGATGCATTAACCATGCTCGAAAACATGGAGCACCGCGGCGCGTGCGGATGTGACCCTGAAACCGGCGACGGCGCCGGTATATTGATACAATTGCCCCATGAGTTTTTGATGGAAGAATGCTCCAACCTGGAAATTAGCTTGCCAGAGCCCGGCGAATACGGAGTGGGGATGATATTTTTTCCAAAAGAATCAGCACTTAAAAAAGCTTGCCGCACCGTAATTGGAAATGCTATTGAAAAAATGGGCCTGCATAAATTAGGCTACCGCAAATTAGCAGTTAATTCATCTGTTGTGGGCGAAACTGCCCGCAAGGCTGAGCCCGATGCCGAGCAGCTTTTTATACAAAGGCCTCACCATATTACAAATGCTGATGATTTTGAACGTAAGTTATATGTATTAAGACGATACATCAATAAAACGATCACCGAAACCATACCGGCTGCTGCCGAGCATTTTTACTTTACTTCCTTATCCTGTAAAACAATAATTTACAAGGGCCAGGTAACTACATACCAGCTTCGGCAGTATTTTACTGATCTTGCTGATCCGCGTATTGCATCGGGCTTTGCCATGATCCATTCGCGTTTCTCAACCAATACATTTCCTTCCTGGAAACTCGCGCAGCCTTTCCGTTTAATTGCACATAACGGTGAGATCAATACCTTAACCGGAAATTTAAACTGGTTTTACTCGGGCTTAAAATCATACGCTTCGGCCTATTTTACACAGGAAGAAATGGAGATGCTGCTGCCGGTGATTGATAACAATCAGTCGGATTCTGCATGCCTTGATAATATCATAGAGATTTTGCTTCATAGCGGCCGTTCATTACCCCATGTAATGATGATGCTGATCCCGGAAGCCTGGGATGGCAATGAGCAAATGGACCCGCTTAAAAAAGCGTTTTACGAGTTTCATGCTACCTTAACAGAGCCATGGGACGGCCCTGCTGCTATAACCTTTACCGACGGTAAGCTTATAGGTGCCTTGTTAGACAGGAATGGCCTCCGTCCGTTGCGCTTTGTTGTAACCAATGACGGACGGGTTATTGCCGCATCAGAAGCCGGGGTACTTAATATTGATGAGAAACTGATAATACGCAAAGGCCGCCTTCAACCCGGCAAAATGCTACTGATAGATACTGAGAGAGGTAAAATTATTACTGACGACGAGATCAAGCACCAGATAGCATCCCGCCAGCCTTATGGGCGCTGGCTTGAAAATTATAAAATACGTTTGAGTGAGCTTGCCGAACCACGCCTGGCGTTTGCAAGCTTATCGGAAGCTTCTGTTTTCCGTTACCAGCAGGTGTTTGGCTATACCCGCGAGGATATCGACACCATTATAAAGCCAATGGCGCTGGATGGTAAAGAACCAATCGGCTCAATGGGTACTGATGTACCTTTAGCGATATTATCTGATAAACCGCAGCATCTTTCGAGCTATTTTAAACAGTTTTTCGCCCAGGTTACCAACCCCCCTATCGATCCGATCCGTGAGCGTTTGGTGATGAGTTTGGCTACGTTTATAGGCAACAACGGAAACTTGCTGGATGAAGATAAAATGCATTGTCATTGCGTGGTACTGCAGTATCCTATCTTAAAAAATCACCAGCTCGAAAAATTAAGAAGTATTGATACCGGCATGTTCCATGCCAAAACACTTCAAACTTATTATAATGCCGATGGCATGCCGGGCTCGCTGGAAAAAGGAATAGCGAGGCTTTGCCGCTATGCCGAAGATTCTGTTGACGATGGTTTTGAAGTATTGATCTTATCAGACCGTGCCATTGATTCGGAACATGCACCTATACCAACGTTACTGGCCGTATCAGCTGTGCACCACCATTTAATAAGAAGTGGACGCCGCGGCGCTGTAGGTTTGGTAGTGGAAACAGGCGACACCTGGGAAGTGCACCATTTTGCCTGCTTGCTTGCATTTGGCGCTACTGCTGTGAATCCTTACCTGGCGCTCTCAACCATTGAAACACTGAAAAACAATGGCAGTTTGGAAACTAACCTGGATCTGAAGACCCTTCAAAAAAATTATGTTAAATCCGTTAATGACGGCCTGCTGAAGATCTTCTCAAAAATGGGCATTTCCACGCTGCAATCTTATCATGGTTCGCAGGTTTTTGAAATACTCGGAATTAACCAGGCAGTAGTTGACCGCTATTTCTCAGGTGCGGTAACCCGGATAGGCGGCTTAGGGCTGGATGAAATTGCACGTGAATCACTTTGTAAACATAAGATCGGTTTCGGCGGATCAAAAACAGGTACACACTTATTGCCCGAAGGCGGGATCTATCAGTGGAAACGCCGCGGCGAATCGCACCTGTTCAATCCTACAACCGTGCATTTATTACAGCACGCCACCCGGACAAAT
>JAQBOU010000112.1 GCA_028287865.1 Mucilaginibacter sp.
AATAGGGATGATGATACCAAAGAAATATAACTTAATTACGACCAGCTGCGATACCGCCTGCTTCATTACATATACTCACTTGAAGGCCGTGAAACCCTCGAGAAATACACCATCATGCGCTCTCTTAATTTTGATTTCAGGAATGATCCGGGCGTTTATAATATTCCTGACCAGTATATGTTTGGACCGGCATTTTTGGTAAATCCGGTTGCTGAACAGCTTTACACCGGCAAAAATGCGGCGGCAGGTAAAACTACCCGCAACGTTTACTTACCGGCATCTGCCAGGTGGTATGATTTTTATACCGGGAAATTATATAAAGGCGGCCAAACCATAGCTGCCGCGGCACCTTTAAACACCCTGCCTTTGTATGTAAAGGCTGGATCAATAGTGCCGATGGGGCCCGTAATGCAATATGCTACTGAGAATTCCGGTGATAAAATCGAGTTGCGTATATATCCCGGAGCTAATGGCCGGTTTGAATATTACGAGGATGAGAACGATAACTATAACTATGAAAAAGGGAAGTATGCTACGTTTATCCTGAACTATAATGATAAAGAAAAACAACTTACCATTTCGGATACCAGGGGCAGCTTTCCGGGTATGTTAAAAAGACATACTTTCAACATCGTATTGGTTAATAATGAACATGGATCAAATGTTGCTGCGGGTAAAACAGATAAGTCCGTAACGTATTTTGGTAAAGCTTTAACAGTTAAATTATAGTTTATTCAATCAGGTTAAAGGATTTTACTGAAAATCATCATTATTAGCGCAGCCTGTCGGATTTAGGCCGATAAATTATCCTAAGTGTAATGGGTTTTTTCTACTAAAAGAAGCCGCGTGGTTGGTAAATAAGAGGATTTACAGTTTATAATGATTAATAAACTTTTTTAATCGTTCATCGTCATAATAAATAGCAATAGGGTTAATCAATTTAAGAATTTTATTGGCTTCTCAATAAAATTATCGCTAAATTTCACTCTGAATTTATCACACAGTAAAGAACGCTGTAAAAGATAAAATTATTGTGAAATCAAGTTGGAAAATTTAACCAGGAGAAGCTTTTTAAGCAAAGGTGCGATGCTGGCAGGCGGGGCTTATCCAGCCATGCTGGCGTTAGGTATGCTAAAATCTGCTCCGGCTCATGCTTTTAATTTGTCCGGGAACGGGAACGGCAAACATATCATAATTTTAGGCGGCGGCCTGGCCGGGATGACCTGCGCCTATGAGTTAAATAAACTGGGATACCGCTGTACTATACTGGAAGCCCGGGAACGTGCCGGCGGGCGGTGCTGGAGCATTCGGAATGGCAGCATCAACACAGAAACAGGCCAGCCTGCTACTACTGCGCGGTTTGATGATGGCCTGTATTTTAATGCAGGACCTTCCCGTATCCCACATAACCACGAGCTTACCCTGCGCTATTGTAAAGAGCTTGGCGTTCCGTTGCAGGTTTATAATAATGTAAACGAGGGTGCTTATTATTTTGCCGAGGGTAAAGGGCCATTGTCCAATAAAAAAGTACGGGTTCGTGAGGTGCACAATGATATACGGGGCTATATGTCTGAGCTGTTGGTGAAAAGCATTGCACATGACAATTTGGATGCGGCATTGACAAAAGAAGATGCAGAAAAGATTTTGGAATACCTGATGGCCGAAGGAGGACTGGATGCTGATAAACTTTACAAAGCATCGGCACGCAGAGGTTATGTTGAATCGCCGGGTGCGGGTAATAAACCCGGTAAAATAGCCGGTCCGCATAAACTGGCAGATCTTATCAGTTCGGGGTTAATGGATCCGGATTTTTACAATGTTGCCGAATATACCTACGAATTGCAAATGACCATGTTCCAGGCAATTGGTGGTATGGATCAAATAGCTAAGGCATTGCAAAAACAGGTGGCTCCAATGTTAAAATTGGGCGCCGAAGTTACCAGCATCACTAATTTGCCCGACGGAGTTAAAATTGTTTACAAAGACGCTTTTGGCAAGCAGGAAATACAGGGTGACCTGTGTATTTGTACACTTCCATTGCCGGTTTTAAGCAATGTCGAAAATAATTTTTCCGGGGATGTGAGCCGGGCAATTGATTACATCAGTTACATGCAAACCGGTAAAATAGGCTTGCAGTTTAAGCGGAGGTTTTGGGAGGAGGATGAGCATATCTACGGCGGAATTACCCATACCAATAATGATTTGACCCAGATATTTTATCCATCGTATGATTACCTGGGTAAAAAAGGAATTCTTATCGGTTACTATAACTTTAATGAAAAGGCGCAGCGCACAGGTGATTTAAGCTATACCGACCGTGAAAAGCTGGCAATGCAAAAGGGCAGGTTGATACACCCGCAGTATGATATGGAGTTTGAAAGTTCGTTTTCAGTTAGCTGGCACAAAACAAAATACAACTTAGGCGGATGGGCGGTTTATACCAGCGAAACCCGGAAAAACCAATATCCTATATTGTTAAAGCCCGATAAACAGGTATATTTTGCAGGCGAGCATTTAACTTATTTAAACGCCTGGATGGCAGGCGCATTTGAATCGGCGAGAAGTGTGGTAGCAGCCATACATGGGCGCGTAACAGAACAGCGGGTAAGTTACCCGGCCGAAGCAACCAAAGGATAGTTCATTAAATTTAAAACTTTAAAAATATGGCAAACTCAATTAACCGCAGAAACTGGATCAAATCAAGTGCTTTGATGGCCGGGGGACTTGTTTTTATTTCAGGAACAATGAATAAACTGGCTGCAATGCCCGGAGTTCGCAAGATGATTCCGGCGGCTAAGCTCGTTACCGATCAATCGGCTATACTGGATGCGCCTCCGGTATTAAAAGCGCGCCTGCTGGCCAACGAAAATCCTTTTGGCCCATCGCCGGCAGCAAAAAAGGCGATTCAGGATGCCATTGATTTGAGTTACCAGTATCCGATGCAGCAAACAGCTACACTATATGGAAAGATTGCGGATTATGAAGGCATTTCCCAGAGTAATATTTTAATGGATGCCGGGTCATCACCTTTATTGTTAGCTGCTGCGCTGCTTTACAGTAAAGGGGGCAAAAGCATCATTACCGGTGATCCTTCCTATGAGGACCTGCCATCGCATGCGGAAAAGTTTGAAGGGAAATGGGTAAAGGTCCCGTTGACAGCTGAATATAAGCTTGATCTGGATGCAATGGAAGCAAAAATTGACGGAAACACCGGTTTGATCTATATCTGTAACCCAAATAACCCTACGGGTACGGTGTTGGATACCGTTAAATTAAAGGCGTTTTGTGAACGCGTGTCCAAAAAGGTACCTGTATTTATTGATGAAGCTTATATTGATTACCTTCCTGATCCGCAGGGAACAACGTTAATAAGCTCGGTAAAGGCAGGCCAAAACGTAATAGTGGCCCGTACTTTCTCAAAACTATATGGTTTTGCCGGTTTACGCTGTGGTTACATAGTAGCTCAACCCGAAACTATTAAAGCACTATCCATATATACCACCGGGTTCTCGTTATCAGCAACTACCGTTGCCGGAGCCATTGCCGGTTACCGGGAAACCGAATTTTTACAGGAGGCGTTTAAGAAAACCATGGCTTCAAAAGAATACTTGTATTCTGTATTAAAAAAGGAAGGTTACACCTATATTCCGTCCGCAACAAATTTCGTAATGTTTCCGCTTAAAATGGACGGAAAGCAATTCGTACAGGAAATGATGAAACGCGGAGTTGGTATACGCAACTGGAAACTAAACGGACAGGAGTGGTGCCGGGTAAGCATTGGCAGAATGGACGAAATGGAAGCTTTTGCAGATGCCTTTAAACAATTATCTTAATTAATAACCAGGCCACAGTGATTAAAATTTACTGTGGCTTTATAACAAACTAATAAAATGCGCAAATTATTTATTGTCTGCTTTGTGGCTATTGCTGGTTTTTGTCGCGCACAGCAAAAAACAGTTAATCCACGACCGCTCACGCTTGACGAATATAACAAAGCGAAAACGTATACCATTGCTAATCTTGACAATGACACCTATGTTAAATTTGATAATGCCTATGTGCTGGATCGGTATGAAAGCCGTAAGCCTTATTTTATTACGGGAAGCGACGGGTTGAAAAAGCGAATAGACCTCTACAAGTTTATTGCCAAAGATGGGATGCAGGATATTGGATTAATGGTTTTTTATACCAGCGAAACCGGTAAAAAGTACCAGGCATTGGTGCCGGATTTTACTGCAGATGCCAAAGTGTGGACAAAATATTTCCAGGACATCGACGATATCAACAAGGTGGAAAGTAATTTTATACTGAAGTTGTCTTATATATTATCCAAAGAGCTTAGCTTCCAGCAATACAAAGTACTAAACGGAGGTAAGGATATGAAAGAAGAAGCGGCTACTTATGGTAATGACATCTGTTTCCCCGGCGACGAAAAGGTAACTATGGGCAACGGAGCCATTAAGTTGCTTAGAAATATTAAGCGTGGTGATGAGGTAGTTACCATAGATCAGGTTACACATCAGCCATATGTAACAAAAGTAAAAGAGCTTACCGTACATGCTGCAAAAAATTATGCCCTTACCCGGCTGGTTTTAGTTTTGGCTAATGAACAGAATACCACAGCCGGCATTAGTGTAGATCTACGGGCAAAAGTATTAAAAGCTACCCCCAATCATCCCATGCTTACCAAACAGGGAAATTGTAAAATTGGGGATATAACTGTTGGCCAGCAGGTACTTTGCCTGAATGATTTGAGCGGAAAATATGCAAGTTACACCGTATTGGAAAAACGCGAACTTACAGAAGGTGTACAAAACGTTTACAATATTGTAGCTGAAAAAGGAAGTACGCTGCTGATGAACGGAGTGATGGTAATGCAGAAATAGTTTTACAGCTTTATTGGAATAAATGACAAATTAAAAATCCCCCGAAAGGAGGATTTTTAATTTCTAACTATACCGCGTCTGATAAAGACGAGAATGTAAAATCACGGATCTTCATAGGGGGGATCAGGTAGCTGCGGTAGCTTTCCACGCTGATGCTTCTTTCCGGTTTGCCCAATGCTTCAACATTATTAAGCATAATAACCGGACTCTCATTAAACCTGAAATTTTTAACCGGGAATTTGATCTTGCCATTTTCAATATAAAATGTACCGTCACGGGTAAGGCCTGTTAGTAATAATGATTGCGGATCAACCATGCGGATATACCATAAACGGGAAACAAGAATACCGCGTTCTGTACTTTTTATCATGTCCTCCAAACTGGTGTCACCACCTTCCATAATAATATTGCTGGGTCCGGGAACCGGTTTTACCCCTTTCTTATCGGCCCAATAACGGGAGTAGCTTAAATTTTGAACAACGCCGTTTTTTATCCAGTAGGTTTTTTCGAGCGGCAAGCCATCTCTATCCCAGGTTTCTGCGGGTAACTCAGTGTTAAATGGGTCTGAATAAATGGTTACTTTATCGTCCATTAATTTTTCTCCCATACGGGTGCCGCCGCCTTTTTTGCTTAAAAAACTCCTGCCTTCTTCTGCAAACCTGGCGTCGAAGCGAAACATGTTCTCCATCATATAGGTGGCAGCAACCGGCTCCAGTATTACAGTGTACTTGCCGGGTTCAATCGCTTTGGCACCTATAGAACCGGCTGCCTTTGTTGCAGCTATTTTGGTAGCCGAGTAAGTATCAAGCTTGTTTACATCAGTAAAGCCACGGGCAGCATATCCCGAGCCGGTACCTTCCTGGTTGCGGGTGGTTACTGAAAAAATAACGTCGGCAGCTTTATTGTAAGCAAACAGCCCCTTTGAGTTAATCATTGCATCAAAAGTAGTCGCATTCTCTAAAAACCCGGCTGCGCTTAAGTTAGCTTTTGTAGTAACATCCAGACTTTTAGCTACCATTTCTGCCCGGCTTTCAGGAGTCATGGCGGCCGTGTTGGCATTATAGGTGATTGACTCAGCAAATGTTTGCGGGCCTAATAACGGCATATGCTCGCGGTTTTCCGGTGCTAATTGTGCCAGCTCTTCCGAGCGGCGTACCACTTTTTCTAACGATGCGTCATCAAATTCATTAATTGCAGCGGTCCCGGTTTTTTTTCCGAAAGTTGAGCTTACCGATAAGGTGGTAGTGCTGATATCTCCTGCCGTTGATACCGCATTTAAGGCATAGCGAATATTACCGCCTTCGCGGCCTGTTAACGATATTTCGCATTCGTCGGCTTTTGAATAACTAAGCACTTTCTTTAATAAAGTTTGTGCTTCTTCTTTGTTAAGTATAGGCATATGATTATCCGATTCTTCTTTTTGTGTTAATAACATTTACTCCGTTAAACCGTGTTGTTGATGTACCATGCGATACCGCGTTTGATTGACTTGGTTGGCCCTTGCCATCGTTAAAGGCGCCGCCTAAACGGTAATCACGTTCGTCACAAACAGCAACGCACGAGTTCCAGAACTCCTGTGTGTTGGCCTGGTAGGCTACGTCATTTAACATCCCCACAATTTTACCGTTCTTAATTTCATAGAAAAGCTGCCCGCCAAACTGGAAATTATAGCGTTGCTGATCAATTGAAAATGAGCCGTTACCAACTATGTAAACGCCTTTTTCTACGCCTTTTATCATTTCATCAACACTGAGCGGTGTTTTTCCGGGCTGTAGTGACACGTTTGGCATACGCTGAAATTGCACATCCTGCCATGACTGCGCATAACAGCAACCTTGCGAAGCTTTTAAGCCGATCATATGTGCCTGATCGCGGATGGCCTGGAAGTTAACAAGTACGCCATCCTTAATAATATCCCATTTGCCGCATTCTACTCCTTCATCATCATATCCAACCGCACCCAGTGAGCCTTTTTGTAATTTATCGCCAACGATATTTACATTTTTGCTGCCAAAGTGGAAATTGCCTGATTTTAATTTTTCCAATGAAAGGAAACTTGTACCCGCAAAGTTCGCTTCGTAGCCCAGCACGCGGTCAAGCTCGGTAGGGTGAGCTACAGACTCATGTATGGTTAGCCAAAGGTGCGAAGGATCAAGTACCAGGTCATATTTTCCCGGTTCAACAGATTTAGCTGTTAGCTTTTCTGTTGCATTTTTTGTAGCGTTCTTAATATCTTCTAAAATGTCATAACGGTTTTTATAACGGGTAACCACGCCCTGAACTTTTTCCGATTCGCTTGGCGTAAGGTATTCATAACCCATTCCAACCGGTGAGCTTAATGCTGCCCTTGTTTCAAAGCCTCCCTGTACAGGATCTATTTTAGTAACGCTAAAATTCGGATAAAGCCGGTGAATATCCTGGTCTATGTACGAACCATCGGTAGATGCAAAATATTTTTGTTCATTGATAGCCAGGATCATCGAGTTAACAAAATTAGCCCCGCCTGCCATTGCCGCACCATTTGCTGTTAACAACAAGTCCACCTTTTCTTTAATGGGCACTTCGAAGGCATTTATTTCAATCGGTGTTTTCCAGCTTACTTCACCATAACCCTTTTGCGGCGCCAGCTCTATAGGCTTGCCGCCGATTTTGGAATTTGCTTTAGCAACGGCAACAGCCTTTTCAGCTGTTTTCGCTATGCCTTCTTTGGTAACGTCGTTTGTGGCAGCAAAGCCCCAGCAACCATTTACCAGTACACGCACGCCTATACCATAGGATTCAGAACTGGCAACGTTTTGCACGCGGTTTTCGCGGGTTATAATTGCCTGGTTAAGGTACCTCCCAATGCGGATATCTGCATAGGATGCGCCCTTTGATTTTGCTGTGTTAAGTGCCACATCCGAAAGCTCTTTTTTAATGCGAACATCAACCGTATCCAAAGCCTGTGATTGGTCAATCTGCCTGCCAAAGGCTGACAAGTCTGGCAACATTAATGCCCCGGCTCCGATGCCTGATAAATAAATAAAATTTCTCCGTTTCAAGGGCTAAGTCCTCCTGTATTTATAATAATAAAATAATTGAATTTTTAAACTGATAATTTACGTTCAATCCATAAGAAAACCAAAGAAGCTATCAATATTAAATAAAAATACATTTTAGGGACGTCATATCGCCCCAAACTTTGTATTTGTTTTGTTACAGATAAAGATCTTGTCGAATTTTCTGAGTGTTTTTTGGTTAATGCTGACTTTTTATAATTAATGAGCGGCATCCAATCGTTTTTTTGATAGGAATACCACAAATCAGTGGATTTTTTATCGATAATTGTCTGTTGCCAGCCAAATTTTTGTGGCCAATAGCTAAAATTCCACTCATAAGGTGCAAAATGACTTTGAACAAGCGAGATAGTAGCCTTATTAATCGTTAGTTGAGAAGGGATTGAACTGCTTTCCAGTCGGACATTTACAGGTTCATTGATTTTAGCGATTCCTGAATTGACCGACAGGTTTTGTGCCTGTGGTAGCCTTCGTGCAGCTTTATCAATGAGCAACGACCACAGCGCAGCGTAATCTTTATTATTTCCGGTTAGTAACCAGTTATAGGTATTGTTCAAAGTGGTAAATACCAGTTTCCCGCAGCCGCTTAAAGCTGTACTGGCCAAAGCATGATTTTGTAAATCGAGCGCCAAATTTTGCGTGTTGTAATTACTGCTGATGTAAGACGGATCGATACTAAGGGCTGTGGTTTTTAATTTTTGATTTTGTAATAATAAGGCGGAGCTTACCTGGCTTTTAGCATTTAATGTAGTTACTCTAAATTTATCCTGTAGCCATGAGGTTGTTTTGCTGCTATCATCAGCCCTGATTATTATTCCCATTCCATTCTGATCAACTTGCTGCTTAAGCAGCGCGTTTTCTGAACCGGTTAGTGCTTTAAAAGCTGACGATTCCCCAATTACCAAATCAAATTTATTGAGCAAAGCGGCAGATAATTTCTCCATCGGCTGTTTTTGCATATTTACAAACTCCTGGCTTATTTTATTTTTACTTATAGCAGTTCTAATTGCTATAACATATCCATTTTGGCTGAGCCAATTTTTTAAAAATTTGCTCTCAAAATCGGGGGATGACGATAATAGTAATACGCTAACGGGTTGTACCGGCTCAATAATTATGGGTACATTCTCTCTTTCAATTGTATCCTGGCCGTTTATTGCTAAAAGATTATATACCGCTGTTCCCGTAATTTTTGGTGTAGTTGCTAATTCAAAACCGGATTGTTTCTCTGCGGGGATATTAACAGAATCCACCTGCGTATTTAATCCCTTTAATAATAATTTGATGGGCTTTGAAGCGGTATTGTTGAACGTGCCCTGCACCTTTAACAATGCTCCAGACTTTAATTGTTGTGTCCAGCTAATCGACAGTATTCCTGTTGGCGCAGGAGGGCTACTATACACCACCGGAATGTTTCCTAACTGTTGTAAATCGTCAGTATCCAGGCCATATCCTAAAATGTGTAGCTTACTTATTGCCGGGCGGATTGTTAAAAGATCTTCCATGCCTGCAATTAAGCGGGCTTTTGGATACGATTTTTTAATTTCACTGCTGGTGGTAAAGATCAATTTGTAACCGCCATGGCTTAAACTGTCGGGATTATAATTTTCTGTTAACAATACAGCTTCACTGCCATCAGAAATTTTGCTTTTACTTTGATACGTTATAGGTAAGGCAATACAAGCAAGCGCTGCTATGCCCAATATAGAAACCAGGATGCGTAACAGCAATCTGCTGCGGTTTGCGCGCCTTATTTCCAGCCAGGTAGTAAATGCTGCCAGCAAAACGCAAATAATAAGTACCGATAGTGTCCAGTTCATTAATAGTTTACCGGTTTAGCTGGTTTAAATATTTATAATAACTTTTAGAAAGCCCCATATCCGGCGTAGTTTGTATCAATGAAGGCATTGCCCCAATGGATGGCAATGTTTTTTGTATCGCTTTTTCAATCGTAACAATGTCGGCAGTATGAATACCTTTATCAGCAGCAAGTACACGATGCATTGCCGCTACTGCAGGCAGATAGATTCCCGGTTCCGCGGATGCTTTTGCGCTTAGTTGTTGTCCGGCAAGCTGTAAGATTCCTCTATCAGAATTGTTCAAACTGGCTGTATATTTTAACTGCTCCAGTATGGTCACAGATTTCTTCAATGTTCCGTAGCCATCGTCAACCGCTTTTATATCCTGTTGTTTCAACGGCTGACTTATTTTGCTGAGGTCACCGCTCAGTCGCTTTTCATTTTTGATAGGAGGCGGGTTATAAGCCGTTTTAGCAACATACGACCGCGATTTTTGCTGCAGATCTTTCAATAAACGCAGCGCCTTGTATTCAAAAGGTAATGCGTCCGACGGTTTATACATGCGCAGTTGCAATTCCGCCTTCCACATTTCTGTTAAGGTGGCTTTAAGCTGTGCTTTAATTGCGGGTTCTAAAAAAGTAGCATCTTCGGCATTATCATGCTTGTCGGTATAAGCGTCCATTACCATTTTGGCATTGCCAAAGTTTTCCGCCTTACCTAAATCGTCATTGGTTTCCGCTGTGCCACTTTCATCCTCTTCGCCTAAAAACTTACCATAACGCAAGCGCAGCAGTTTTTGGTCTATGCCCAAATCGTTGCAGCGTGTTTTAAAAACATCCTGTTTAATGGTGTCACGTCCTTTTAACAGTGCTTCCGTTTCAAGAATGATCTGCCGCTCACTTCGGAAATATTCAGGTTTAATGTTCGAACCGTTGATCAGTCCGTCCATACTTAACAACTGGGCGGTGTCCTGTATAGATACTACATAAGCATCTGTCCGGCTTTTTTGATGATGATTGTCCTCTGCTTCAATATAAAAGTAAAGCTCGTCGCCCGGTTCCATATTAAACGCGGGCAGGTTAAACAGGTTTTGTACACTGTATTGACGGTCATGTTGCTTAAACGAAGTAGCGAAATTGATTTTATACTCCTTAAACTTCACTGCCTCGCCGCTGCCCTTAGCTACGGTTGCATAGATAAGCGCATCTGTTATGCCATAGTCGTCACTTAACGTAGCAGTTAAATTGACCTTTAGCGCTTCACCTGCATCAATGTGTGTGTATTGCCTGGGCGTTTTAATACGAATAACCGGCGGCCCGTCTTTAATTACCTGTATCTGGTAAAAATCAGATAGTTTACCATCAATGCTTACCTGGTAAAAGCCCGGCTGGGTAATTATCTTTTGTGCTTTCCAACTTTTTTTATCGTTAGTTATGTTGGATAAGGGTAGCTTTTCCTTTTCATTAAATAATAAAAAGGCATTCTTAATATCGATGTTTGTATGGATGATCCAGTTTATTTCGGATGCTTCTTCTACCTGGATAATAAATTTATCTTGCACCCGGTTCGGCCTGCCTGTGTAAGCCGGAGGCGTTATTTTTATTTCAACAGATTCAATTTGTGGCAATACCTTTTCTGGTGGTGCATTTTTGGAAGATTGTATTGACGAGCCAGTAAAATAACCGGATGACGCAGGCAGACTGAACCTTATTTTCGCAATTACAAAGCTTAATACGATGGCCGCAATAGCCAGTATTGCGGCAATTTTTAAACGTTTGGTAAACCCCGCGGGATGATCAGGTAACTGCTGTAGGGCAAATTCAACCTTATTGCATTGCAGCCGTTCGAGTAAATTTAAAGTATTTGCCGGTTTTATGACCAATTCGCTGCTTTCTTCCAATTCGGGGTAGGAAACATTTAGAAAGTTGCAAACTGCAACTTTTGTAATTCGCCAGGGTTGGCGTATGGCTGATAGGATCGCGAACGTTAAAACAAAAACTGGCAAAGCCGACCATCCCTGCCATCCCAAAATATAATATAGTACACTGCCCAAAAGAATAGCAACAGCAAAAGAGAATAAGCAGTCACCCAATAGCTGGTAGCTGATCCATGTTTGCCGTAGTTGCCTGATCTTACTAAATCCTTTGCTCTGATCCATTTTTTGTAAGATTTTGTGTTTGGTGTGCGAACCATCTTTCTGCCAAAAACAACAATACAAGTGCCAGCCAGAAATAATTAACCATATTAATGCGCGCTGTAGTTTTTATAGCAGCCACATGCGTTTCATCAATTTTTTCGGGCATCAGTTGTTGTTTAGCAATAATCCGTTTGTCGTATTTATTAACAGTTTTTGTTTCAGGGTTAACAAGTTTTAATATCCATTCCGGAAATTTATCACTCCATACGAGGCCGTTCCATGAAGGATTAAATCGACTATAAAAACTATAAATATTGTTTTGACCATGCTTTTGTACGGCTAATACCGGGTGCCCATAACCATCATGCCAAACAACAGTGTTATCTGTAGCCGGGGAAGCAATCGTTTTAAACAGATCGATATTTTTCTCCTGTCCCGATGGTACGGCAAAGGTGCTGCCATTGACCATCCATGAATCTGAATTTACAACGCGGCCCTTTTCATAAACTAATATATTCCGGCACCTTTTTAAGTCAGGATTTACAGGTTTTTCCGATAACCAAAACAGCCAATCCTGGTTAGCCGGTATTTCCCACGGATTTGTATATTGTTTTATAAGCGTTTTGTGCTGTAAAAGCTGGCTTGCTGCGTATAATGCGGCTTTAAGGTAACCAGCGTCATTTGTATTATTGTCGGCATAAACAGCAATGCGCATGGTGGCAGTGTCAATATTAACCGGCGGCTGAATGCTGTGTTTGAAGCTTATAGCTGGCTGGCCGTTATTGGTGCTTACAACAAATGAAGAACCCGGCAAATCAGTTGACTGAACAGTTGTATAATTGTAAGTAGTACCCGATGGTTTACTGGCGCCTGTTACCACACAAATACTATTGTTGTTGTTAAACCAGGCATTCGCTACCCAAACGCTTGTCGAATCTGCCGGAGTGTAAGTGAGCCAATGCACATTCATAGCGACCGGTGGTTTAGGACCCGGAAAATTAACGATCTGGTTTGGAGTGATCACGTATACGGGTAGCGGAGCAGTGACTTTGGCATCTAATTGACGAATCAAATTCCAATAATTAACCGATAGGGTAGTGGTATCATTAATTTTTAATGAATCGTTTGGATGTAACAGTACTTGCTTTAAATCGGTTTTTGAAAAACCCGGATTAAAATAATGAAAATCATATCCTGCTTTAAGGAGGGAATCTATTTTGGGCTTAAATTTTTTGGAACACTCCAGCAGGTTTTCTTTAGGTATCAACAGCCAGCCTTTTGCCTTGTTAGCTTCTGCTTTTTTTTGCCATACGGGCACCGCTAATAAAATGGCAGTTAATATCAGCAGCAAGCAACGTAAAATAAGTAAAGGGATATCCAGCAATTTAAAACTGCGGCTGCTTTTGCGGGATGCTGCGTTAATAAGGGATATACTGCCTACTTTTAAAATTCTGCCCGGCCGGATATTCCACAAGTGTATGGCCACCGGTATAACTACCGCCGCTGCTGCAAACAACCATATTGGATTTAAAAACTGAAGCAATTTTATTACGATAAATTAATTAAATTATTCCCTTATTTCGCTGTATCAGGAAATCTCTAAGGGCCTTGTCAAGCGGTTGGGTAGTATTAATTACCCGGTAAAAAATGTTTTTGCCCAGCAATTGTGTTCTTGTATTTTCTAAGTGGGCCTGTAAATCTTCCTGGTACTGTTTTTTAGCTTGCTGCCCCACTTGTATTATTTCTCCCGTTTCCAAGTCTTCCAGTGCGGTGTATCCGTTAAAATCAAAGTCTAATTCGTTTTGCCCAACCAGGTTAAAAACAATAAGCTCGTGTTTTAAAGCTGCCAGCGAATTAAGTAATTCTGTAATCTCATTTTCCTTTTGGTACATATCAGTTATGAAAACAAGCAATTCTTTACGGCCGGTACCAGCAAATAATTCTTTATAATGTATTGGCTGGGTAAAAGCTCCGGCAGGCTCAATTTTTTCGAGTTGATAATACAAGCGCTGCAAATGCTGCGGATCTAGTTTTGAGGCAAGGGAAAAAAGTCCCCCATCCTGGAAAATATACAACCCTACGGCATCACCCTGTAAATTAGCGAGGTAAGCCAGGGATGCAGCCAGGAATTTAGCATATTCAATTTTTTTCAGCGTGCCGTCATTATGGTTCATGGATGCGCTGGCATCAATCAAAAACCTCACTGAAATGCTTGTTTCAACTTCCGATTCCCTTATATAATATCTGTCAGACCGCGCATACATACGCCAGTCAAGCCAACGCAAATCGTCGCCGGGCTGGTAGCTGCGGTACTGACTAAACTCCAGTCCGGGACCCTTTACCGTACTTTTGTTAAATCCATTCATAAAGCCATCAATTACTGTTTTAGCCAGTAAGGGAAGGTTTTTTATGGTCATTAATACTTTTGGGTCAAGCAGCATTTTTATTCCTGATTTCCGATTTATAAATTTTATTCGAATTTAAGCTGATTTTAAACCAATAACGTCTTTGGTCTTTCAATCAATTTAATTAACTCCGCCGTTGCCCGGTCCGAAGTAATGCCTTCTGCTTCGGCTTTAAAATTCATCAGGATGCGATGACGCAATACAGGGGCTGCCATGGCATGTATGTCTTCCATCAGCACAGCATAGCGGCCTTTAAGCAGGGCGCGTGCTTTGGCGGTTAAAATAAGCGCCTGACCGGCGCGCGGGCCGGCGCCCCAGCGTACCCACTCTTTTACATAAGTTAAACTAGAGGTATCCGGGCGGGTAGATCTGATCAGCTCACTTACGTATCTTACCAGTTCGTCATTGATGCTTACTTGCCTTACCAACTGTTGCGCCTGCTGTATTTCTTCTGCTGATATCACTGCATTTACAATGGCCTTTTGAGTGCCTGTAGTGCGGTTTAATATTTCAAACTCCTCCTGGGCAGTGGGGTAGCCAATTCGTACCAGCAATAAAAAGCGGTCGAGTTGTGCCTCGGGTAACGGGTAGGTACCGGCCTGCTCAATGGGATTCTGTGTGGCTAAAATAAAGAAAGGTTTATCTAATGGATAGGTTTGTCCTCCATACGTCACCTCAAATTCCTGCATTGCTTCTAATAATGCCGATTGTGTTTTTGGCGGCGTTCGGTTGATCTCATCTGCCAGTATGATGTTTGCAAAGAGCGGGCCTTTGTTAAACTTAAAAAACCGCTTACCGGTAACGTGGTCTTCTTCCAGAATTTCCGTCCCAACAATATCAGTAGGCATCAAATCGGGTGTAAACTGAATGCGCCTGAAAGACAAATGAAGTGCCTGCGACATTGTTTTTACCAGCAATGTTTTAGCAAGTCCGGGCACACCCTCTAAAAGGCAATGCCCTCCGGCCAAAAAGGCTACCAACAGCTCGTCCAAAATGTGTTCCTGTCCTACAATAACTTTTTGTATTTCCGTTTTTAGCTGGGGTAGTTTGCCCAGCAATGTTTTAATCTCGTTTTCAGTAAGTTCCAAGGCCCTTTGATGTTAAATTATACGCACTGAATTTAATTGCACCACAATATATCGAGCTTTTTGCTAATTGTTGTGATGAATTGAGGAAATTTAAATAAAGTATCTAAAAAATTACAACGCAGGCAAATTATTTGTGGCTTTCGAAGGAATTTTAAATTAATTTTAAAGTTTTATTATCAATGTCAATAAAATCGAAATTTACATTTTCACGGTTTAGTTACCATTCGGGCGATTGGGATACAGATCAGCGGATGCCTTCAAATATCCTGAATTCATTGCTTGAATATACTACAATACCTATTGATCCGAAAGAGAAGGTTGTGGCATTAAGTAGTCCTGATATTTTTAATTTCCCCTTTAGTTACATAAGCGGACATAAGCTGGTGCAATTTGATGAGCAGGAACGGGCAAATTTTAAAAAATATGTACAAAATGGCGGTTTTGTATTTGCGGATGACTGTAACCATGATATTGACGGACTTTTCGCTAAATCATTTGAGTCGCAAATGGCCGCACTTTTCGGTCACGATGCATTAAAAAAGATCCCCAATAACCACGAGATATACCGCTCATTTTTCACCTTTGAGAAGGGGCCGCCCACCACAACGTTTGAATTGAATGGCTGGGGTGATGATTTAGTGCATGATTACTTAAAAGCAATTACCATAAACGGCCGGATTGCCGTTTTATATAGCAACAAAGATTACGGATGCGAATGGGATTACGATTTCAGGAACAAACGTTTCCTTGCAGAGGATAATACAAAGTTCGGGGTAAATATTGTGGTGTATGCTATGAGTTCATAAATAACGCAGTTAGGGATAAGAAGTTATCCCTAACTCATGTTAAATCTTCTTTTTCTGAATTAAAGAAGGCCGCCCAAAACATATTTGGTGCGGCCTTTTTAATTTGTTTTAGCTTATTACATTTTATCTTCCAATAAGGGGATTGGTTTGTTGTTCATTACCAGACATCGGCCAAATGTATGATGTACCGTAACCACCAACTGCAATTACCGGAACATTTGATTTTGCTGGTATAGGCAAGCCTAAGCGCAGCAAATCTGCCCACCTTAAACCTTCGCCCAGGAACTCAATATTTCTTTCTTCCAATATTGCCGATTGCATAGCAGCAGCAGTTGGAAAACTCGCAATGGTATAAATTGTGGTAGGATCTGATCTTTGGCGTACTGCGTTTAATAAGGCTATCGCTTGTGGATCGGCAGGACCTGCTGTCATTGCACGTGCTTCTGACAGGTTTAACAAGACTTCTGAATATCTCATTACATTTGCCCAGTCTACGTATGGATTACCTAAAGGCCATTTAGTTAGATAGTATTTTGAGCCAACTTTATTTATCAAGCCTCTTCTGGCATCTGTTAGTGCCCAGTTAGGATCAGTAAATAATGTACTGGCTGTATTTATATAAAACTCACCTGTTCCGGTACTGTTAAAGTAATCGGCCAAAGCACTTTGCGTGCCGGGCTGATCAGTAGTAGAAGCAAGGCTAAATGGCGCCGAGAATACAGATTCGGTGGTAGTATAAGGAGCTTTGAAAACATTGGCAATGGATGATTGCAATGCAAAAGGTACGCCAGTAGTCGCAGTAAATGGCGCCGCAGCACTTACAATTTTATTTGCCTCGGTAATTACATTGGGGTATTGGCCCATGCTTAAATAAACCCTGGTTTTAAATGCAATAGCTGAGTTTTTTTGCGCCCTGGTAACATTGGATGCTGCATCAAGCGTAGTGTTTGCTGTTGTAGTATAATAAGCGGCTGGCAAACTGGTTTCTGCATCATTTAAATCACTTATGATCTGTGCATAATCCTGCGCCACGGTTGACGGGGCCAGTTGATAATTACCATAAGCCGCAAGTCCTGTTAAACGCAATGGCACGCCGGGAGCGGCGCCATTGTTAACGGAATACGGCACACAATACATCTGCATTAAAGCGTAATAGGCAAGCGCGCGTACAAATTTGGCTTCGCCAATATAATTTGCAGCCAAAGCAGAGCCCACAACTGCGGTACCTGTGCTTTTCATACCATCAATAAACAGGTTACAGTTGTTAATGGTAAAATAAGCCTGCGCCCATAAATTTATAACTTCAGAGCTTGTGCTGCTAACGGTTTCTGTCCAGGTTTGATAAGCGGTTACAGAATTGGCAGTTGAGTTTATCCAGTTGTCGGCTTTTACGTCATTATAGATCTGATATCTGCCACCATATAACTGGCCGTTTTTTAAGTTGCTGTATAAGCCAAATACCTGTCCAGAAATACGTGCCGCCGAAGAAAAAGGTGCACCATTTTGATTGGCAACGGATGTCTGTAATGCAGGGTACAGGTTGTTTTTTTGGCAAGAATAGCTGATAAGTAACGCTATGACTATTATAAATATAAATTTCTTTTTCATTTCTTTTAAATTAGATAGTTAAAATTTAAGTGAGAAACCTGCTGTAAATGTTCTGCCATTTGCCACAGTGTTTCTGTCAACACCGGGGGTACTGTTCCCGTTAATACCTGTGCCGTTAGAAGCCACTTCGGGATCTGGGCCAGGGTATTTGGTGATGATAAATAAATTTTGACCTGTTACATAAAATCTTACACTTTTGATACCTGCCTTAGTTAAAATAGCCTTTGGAAGTGTGTAGCCAAAATTCAAGGTTTTAAGTTTTGCAAAATCGCCCCTGTATGTATTAAAATCAGTAGGGAAGGAGGTTCCGTTTGACACATTGTCGCCGAATACTACTTTTGGATAGGCAGCTACCTGGCCCGGAGTTGTCCAGTGATTCAGGATATTAACCGAGTTGTTCCAGAAACGCTGATCGGTCAAAGTTGCGGCTGTTCCATAATAAACATAAAAACCAAGCTGATAAGTAAATAACACGTTCAGATCAAAGTTTTTATAATGAAAAGTGTTACTAAATCCACCCACTTCTTTAGGTGTTGCGTTTCCATAGTCAATTGCATCAGCAGTTTGATTTATGCTATTTAAAGTACCGGCAGCTGTTAGATAAGGGGTGCCGTCCATGTTGAAATAATGCGCAGAACCTTTAGGTGTTGATACTGCGTTGAAAGAATATTCAACTTGCTGCCCTTTGCCGTTAATAAATATACGGTCGCCGTTCCTTGGATCAACACCTGCTGATCGTATGGTATATAAATCGCCCACACCGCCGCCTACTTTATTAATGTTAGTTATTTCAAGACCGGAGGTTGAATAAGTGAAATAATTGGTTCCCGGTATTAAAGCCGTGATCTTATTTTGATTGAAGCTGATATTAAAATTTGAACTCCATCTGAATGATCCTGAACGGATGATATCGGCATTAATAGAGAATTCAAGACCTTTATTATATAGCGAACCAATGTTAACAGGCGGATTAGATGCCAAACCTGCAGAAGGTACTTGCGGTACGTTAAATATTAAACCGGTTACATTGTCTCTGTAAGCGCCGATTTCACCAGTAATCCGGTCATTTAAAATACCGAAATCTAATCCGATATCAGTTTTTGAGCTATTTTCCCAACCTAAAGAGTTGTTGCCTGTTACACTTGGGATAAGTGTAGGGCGGCCATTATACAGTGTACTTGCACTATATTGTGTATAAGAGCCAAAATCGGCCAACCCGCTTGTGTTACCAACCCTGCCATAACTTGCTTTTACTTTAAAGCTGCTGAATACTTTATCAGCCCCTATGTTTTTCCAGAAATCCTCTTTGGTAATTTCCCAACCGGCACCAACGCCAGGGAAGTATCCGTATTTTTTATTGGATCCGAAAGCCGAATAACCATCCTTTCTTATCGTTGCGGATAAAAAGTATTTTTCGTCGAAATTGTAATTCAGACGACCGAAAAATGATACCAGGTAATTTTGTGTGTTTATCAGCGTAGCGGCAGGTACGGTGACATTTACGTAACCCGCTTGTATTTGATTAAATGCAGGGTCAGAGAGCGTGGTGCGGCTTATGCCATAACCGTATTGAGTTTGCCCTTGCTGTTCATTACCTAATAATAAAGAAACATTGTGTTTGGTTGCAAAAGTATAATCAAACTGGGCTGTATTTGTCCAAACATATCTTCTGTTTTGAAGATAAGAATCTGAAGAATTTGCCTGATTGGTTGTAACCCCGTTAACAATAGAGAAATTATCAACGGGATCAAGAAACGAATCATTATTTGCATTAATATAATCAATGCCATATACCGTTTTTAAGGTAATCCATGATAAGGGTTTTACCTGTAAATAAACATTTCCTGTTAAGTGGGTAATATAGCTATTGGAGCGGTCCAGATTAATAGCAGGCATAGGGTTGGGGTAACTATTAGTAAACCCTTTATTATTCATTAACCCTAATAATCCGTTCGCCGGATTTAAATTATAGCTGCCATCATTGTTATAAGGCGATATATTTGGCGGAAGCAACAACGCAAGCCTGCCCAGGCCATTTGTATTATATGCTTCACCACTTAAAGAGCCTGATGATGTGGCGGCAAGGTTACCCTGGTCGGCGTATGCCAGTTTGGAGCCTATTGTAATATACTTATTTGGCTTATGGTCAATATTAAAAAGTAAGCCTTTATTGTCAAATTCATTTTTTACTATGATACCAGCTTGCTTACTCCAGTTTACGGAAGCGTAATAGGTGGTTTTGTCTGTGCCACCGGATATACTTGCTGTACTATTGTAAGAAGTACCTGTTTTATATATCAGGTTTTCCCAATTGGTATTAATAGGACTGCCGTTAGGGCCCGGTGTTAAAGTTGTATATTCAAGAGGAATAGTTTGTGGATTTGTAACTGTAGTATTATACAACCCTGCATTTACCAAAGCTTCGTTTTTTTCGGTAACATATTGCTGGGCATTTAACATTTTAGGCAACCTGGTTGCTTTAGTTATGCCCATCCAACTATCTAAACTTACCACGGCATCGCCTTTTTTGCCCTTTTTGGTGGTTACAAATACTACACCGTTTGCAGCACGGCTGCCATAAATAGCGGTAGCTGATGCGTCTTTAGCGATATCAATGCTTTCGATATCATCCGGATTGATGTTAGATAACGCGTTGCTGCCTGATTCACCGGCGCCAACGTTGCCATCAAAACTTGGAACACCATCTACCACAATAAGCGGTTGTGAACCTAAACCGATTGAACTGGTACCCCGGATATGAAAAACCGGCGCAGCATTTAAAAGACCGCTTGGTATGGTTATCTGTACACCCGAAGCCTTGCCGGCCAGTGCATCTTCAAAAGATTGTACCGGCTGCTCAACTAAGTCACCGCCTTTTACCTGGGCAATGCTGCCAATGTTGTCTCTTTTTCTTTGTGTACCGTAACCAATAACCATTACATCTGATAACAGCGTTTTGTTGGGTTCCACTACAACGTTAACAACAGAACCGGATATAACAACCGATTTTGAAATGTACCCGATAGAAGAGAAAACAAGCGTTTCGCCAATATTTGCGGCAATGGTAAATTTTCCCTGTGCATTGGTTTGGGTACCTGTTTTTGTGCCTTTTACAACGACGGTAACCCCGGGCAGCGTACCTTCGTCTTTTTCGGTAACAGTTCCTGTAATTGTACGGTTTTGTGCATAGGCATGAGATACCATAATTGACAAAACCATCATACTTTTAAGTAATAGTTTTTTCATTCGTAATAAAATAAGATCAGTTAATAGAAATTTCTACAATTTGCTACTTTTTTTTAACATTTAGCAAAAAAAAAATGAAATTTATTATGCTGAAGTTCTTTTTATACCAAAATGGTTGCAAATAATGTATTAATTATACTTCCTTTTTAATGTATAAGTAATAATTATTAAATTTTTTTGAGATCTGTTGTATTATATTATTGATTTATAAAAAATAGTAAGTTTTTATGAGAATATTTACTAATAAAATTTATATTATTTAAATAATTTGTAAAATCTGTATTTTATAATTCGGTTTATAAAGATATTTTAACATATACTGATCATTTTAAATAAAAACAAATAGAAAATCATCGATGAATTAATATTAGATCTCATTTTTTCCAAAATAATTGATTTTTAATATTTTTTGGGTGATTAAATTATTCATTTTAGTCTTAAAACTGATTATCCTCTCGCCATAAAAAATATGGGGCAGCATTTTTCATATAAATGGAATGAATTAATCAGGAAATTGTTGATTGGGAGCTATTCTGAAATCAATTGATCCGGCAAATACTTTTTAAGGAAAATGTTATATTTATAAAATTTTAACCTTAAATCTTAATCCATGAAAAGAGCATTATTTATTATTATTCTATTAATGCCATTATTTATTTGTGCTCAAAAATTAACAGCGTATAAAGCCATAAATGGCATTACTTATCATATAGGGGATACAGTGCGGTTAGGGTTGGGATCATCTTCTGGAGGGGCCTTTCTTTATCTGCAAATGGGTGGCTGGGGTGCAGCAATGAGTTACGATTCCAATGCAGGCCCCGATCAACTTAATATTGGACGGGGATATGCCAATACCGCTGTAATTGTAAAAAAAATAAAAGTGGGTAAAATTAGCGGGATAGCTAAATATTGGTTTGTTGTAGGAGGCGGCAACCTTACCAACTACAATTTAATGATTGATGATGCTATACAAGTATGTGAGGTAATACCTTGTCAGCCCAATTCGCCGGTGGTTATCCAACAAGCCTCAGACGATAACCTTGATAAGTTGAAAAAGTTAAAGGCATTACTCGATACGAATGCCATAACCCAGGCCGAATATGATGAACAAAAGAAGAAACTTTTAAATCAATAAGTAAAAAATATAAAAACCGTTCACAGCAATTCGGTCGTCTATCGCTTACTCAATAGGCTAATAACTCCTTAAGTGCACACTTTTCTTCCAGAAACGAGAGATTATAATAATCGGTTGGAACTTCCTCTCTGACATCACTAATTTTTTAATGAGCGGCTAATTATTAGATAAGTTACATATACGGATGATCATTTGTTGTTTCTTTGTTGCGTCACGTCAATGTGTTATTTATAAAATATCTTATAGTGGCGGATTTGATAACACAAATAGTGGCGGATTTGATAACACAAACTAAAGAGCCCGTAAACGTGCCATTTTAATTTACCTGTCGTTGTTTACCGGCACCGGATCAGAATGTAATTGGACGCCGCGATATTTTTGGCAGGCACTCGTCCATCTCTAACCAGCCCTTTAATCAGTAAAATAATATGAATTTGAAAAGAAGATCATAAGCTAGCGTATAATGAATTTGAAAAAGAAGGGGAAAAGTGTCACTGAATTTAAAAAAACTGAAATGAAGTTTATTAAAGCTAACCAGGAAGCCCTGATCAATGGGACACAAGATATGATATGGTCTGTTGACACTGATCTGAATATAATTACCGCAAACCGTTCTTTTCTGGAAATGCTGAAAACTATCACCGGTAAGATTATAAAAGAAGGAGATTGTGCATTAATTGAAGAATTTGGAACAGAGCAATTATCAAAATGGAGACTATATTATGAACGGGCATTAAAAGGGGAGCAATTTACAATTAAAGACCAGCATTATAATCCTGTAAAGCAAACAATGGAATATAGCCTGATCTCTTTAAGCCCAATGCTAAATGAAGAAAATGTTCTCTTCGGTGTGGCATGTTATTCAAAAGATATTACTCCAGATACCCTGAACACGCTTGCGCTGGAAGAAACCAAAGCGAAGGTTGAAAAAATAATGGATTCCTCACTGGATATGATCTGCTCTGTTGATGAAGACGGCCGTATTTTAAGCGTTAGTGCCGCCTCCGAAACAATTCTTGGATACAAGCCTGAAGAACTTATCGGAAAAATGCTGTTTGATTTTATTTACCAGGAAGACCTGGAGAAAACAAAACAGATGGCTGCCAGTGTTATGGCAGGTAACGAAATGACCAACAATGAAAACCGCTACATACGTAAAGACGGCTCATTGGTTCATTTGATGTGGTCTGCCCGGTGGGATCCGAAAGAAAGAATCAGGTATGGTGTTGCCCGTGATGCAACCGAACGGAAGAAAAATGAAAATGCACTGATTGAATCCGAAAGTAAATATAAGTACCTGTTTGAAAATAGTCCGCTACCTATATGGGTATGGGATTTTGAGACGTTGCAGATCATTGATTGTAACGAAGAGGCATTGGTAAAATACGGTTATACCAGGGAAGAATTTTTACAATTAAACATAAGGGATATACGCCCTGCGGAAGAGGTGCCACTTATTGAAAGACTTGCAAAATCAGAAGCGTCTTATGGGAAGATCCATAAAGGAGTATGGAGGCACAAAAAGAAAAACGGCGAAATTATGTATATGGATGTTAGTGGTCACTTAATGCATTATAACGGCAAAAAAGTAACACTGATCCTGGCAAATGATATCACCGAAAGCCGTTATTACCATGAACTGGACGTGCTTGAAAAAAACATCCTGGAAACAAATGCCAGGAATGAAAAAAGTTTAAGTGAAATGATCGGAAGTTATTTATCAGAAATTGAGGTTCTCCATCCCGGGATGCTTTGTTCGATCCAGGAAAAGAGAGGTAATAAGTTATTTAACCTGGCTGCGCCAAGTTTGCCTAAAGACTACCTGGAGGCTGTTGACGGGATTGAGATAGGCAACAACCAGGGTTCATGCGGGACGGCTGCTTTTTTGAAGAAAAAAATAATTGTAACTGATATTTTAAATGATGTGCGTTGGGAAGATTTTAAAGATATTGCTGATCAATACCACTTGAAAACATGCTGGTCATATCCTATTATGGATGGCGGCAATAATGTAGCGGCAACTTTTGCAGGCTATTACCTGGAAATTAAATCTCCGTCTGAACGGGAAGAAAATACCCTGAAAAGGGCAGGGCGTATTTTACAGATAATTTTGGAAAGTTACCAGCGGGAGCATTCATTAAAAATAAGTAATGAAAGATTCGAATATGTTACAGAAGCCACTTCTGATGTAATTTGGGATTGGAATTTGGAAACCAATGCGGTATACTATTCAGGTAATATTAATAAATTATTTGGTCATACCCCTGGCATTAATAATGATAATCTGCCTTTTTATTTTGAGCATGTACACCCGGACGACCGGGAAAGAGTGGTATTATATCCAGACCAGGTTAAATATGGCACAATGATAAACTGGACCCAGGAATATCGTTTCAGAAAAGCTAATGGCGACTATGCTTTCGTGCAGGATAAAGGGATTGTAATAAGGGATGAAAATGGCATTGGAGTGCGCATGATAGGTGTTATGCAGGACATTACCATGCTGAAACAAAATGAAACACGTATCATGAAGCAAAATGAACAGCTTAATGAAATTGCATTGATCAATGCGCATGAAATCAGGCGCCCGGTTGCAAACATTTTAGGATTAATGCAATTGTTTAATAAAGAAATGGTCAGGGGGAAATCTAACAAAGAAATTCTGCAACACCTCGAAAGCGCAACGGAAGAGTTGGATAGCGTTATCAAAAGCATTATTGACAAAACAGCTGAATTGTAATCACTGTTTGCTAATTAACAATGCGCTTTATATTAGTCATTAGTGATAAATCAATTAATTATATATATTTTGAGGTGTGCTTTCGTTGATTACAGTCGTTTGTAATGCTGGTGAGACTTTACAAAGGTCGAACTCAAAAAGGGCTTTTATTATTAATGGAGAAAACGCATATTTAAAAAATGAATCAAAAACCAAAAATCACCTTTAAACGGTTTTACAAATTTTGCGGCACAAGGTACAAATATCGAACTCTTTTACTGAGAATTAAGAGGTCATTACTTTCAAGAGATAAATTCAATTCTTTTCGTTATCTCACCTATGACTATTTCCACCCACCGTTCCGATATTTGCTCTATATCCTTTTCCTCCCATACCTGGTGGTATAAGCGCTTATACCAAGGATTTTCGCTTGTGCCCCCTATTTCATAATGATAATCATAAAGAAAAATCAAAAAATTCTGGGTAATAGAAAATGCCTTTGTACCGGCTTTTTTTAAGCCCATAAGCCGCAGAGCTAATCCAATTTGATCAACAGTGCCTTTCCCCATTATCATTTCCAAATCTACTGAAGTATAAAATTCAAAAGTATCGTTATTAATGGTTCTGTTTAATATATAGGAATCAAATAAGGGATAGATACTTTCGATTAAAACACGATTGGATTTTTCGACGAGCTTTGGCAGTATTTCATTGAAAAGTTTAAAAATAGCTTCATTACTTTTTTTTTCCTGAAGCTCTTCATGGTTTAAATTAGAGATTAGCATCTTTAATTTATCTAATTGTTTTTCATAAGGTTTTTGATTGAGTTCAATAGTTTTTTCCATCTCAAATT
The DNA here is from genome assembly GCA_028287865.1 of Mucilaginibacter sp. Classification (GTDB taxonomy): domain Bacteria; phylum Bacteroidota; class Bacteroidia; order Sphingobacteriales; family Sphingobacteriaceae; genus Mucilaginibacter. Next base: position 25,739 of record JAQBOU010000112.1, read on the forward strand.
CCAAATCCTCGATACTCGGTAACTCGCCTTTTAAATTTTGAGGAATGGCATCTGTGAACTGATATTCTGCTATCCCCATCGGTTTTTGCATATCCCTTAAGGCATATTCTGCTGTGATTTTGTTTTTATTTTTACAAAGAATCAGGCCAATAGATGGATTATCGCCGGTGGAACGCAAATCTTCATCGATCACGGATAAATAAAAATTCATTTTCCCAGCAAATTCAGGTTTAAACTCTCCGGTCTTCAACTCCAAAGCGATATAACTATGCAGTTTTGTATGATAAAACAGTAAGTCGATAAAATATTCATGGCCACCTTTTTCAAATCGTTCCTGTCGTCCAACAAAAGCAAAGCCTTTTCCCAGTTCGGTTAAGAATTTTTGTAAGTGAGTAATTAGTGCATCTTCCAAATCTCTTTCTTTGGCCTCTTCAGATAACTGGAAAAAGTCAAATTTATATGGATCTTTAAATAGCTCATTAGCCAAATCACCCTGTAATTCGGGCAGTGCATTGTTGAAATTGTGTTGCAACTTTCCCTGCCGGTTAAATAAGCCGGAATCTATTTGATTTAGCAGCATATTGCGACTCCAGTTGTTTTCAGCTGTTTTAATGGCATAAAAACCACGTTCTTTATTAGTTTTAACCCTGTCATTCAGGATACAGATATGTCCCCATGGCAATTTTGCAACAGGCTGTTGCAAAATTATATCAACAACCGGTAATCCATTGGTTTGTTGCAATAAGGATAGCTCCGGCCAGTTGACATAAAAGTTACGCATATAACGGAGGTTCCTGGGAGACAGCCCCTTAAGCTCTGGAAATTCATTTTTCAAATCTGCCGATAGTTGATCTATAATTTTACTGCCCCAATCCTTTTGCTTTTCTAGTTGTATGATAAATTCACCAATTTCCCAATAAATCGCCAGCATTTGAATATTTGCAGTAAGCACTATCTTTGACTGTGCCTGGCGAATCTTGTTTTTTAAGGTTAAAAGGGTTTGTTTATAAGCTTCGGATAAAATGATCATAGTTATAGGTTAAAGTGAACTCTTTACTAATAAATTGTTCATCTATATGGATTTGTAAATTTCAATATTTAAAACCACATTTCCGATATCCGAACTCAAAAAGCGACCTGTTTCACAGAAACCAAATGCCAAAAGTGCCTTAAAATTAAAAAGCACCGCTAACTTTATTTGAAGTATTTTTTTGAAATTTTGCAACTAGGATTTAAAAATTTGGCAGCAACTGCCGAGCATATTTAAAAAAAAATTCCGGATAAATCAGATTAATAATCACCTGTTAATATAACATTCTATCTTGTAAATCGACTTGAAAATTGCAGTTAAGTGCTGTCATAGCCTCGTTGTTTATAAAGGGCATTACGTTTTTGATTTTAAATGCACCCGATTTTAATGCCGGATCGTTCAGTATGATCTGTTCAAAGTCATCTGCAGAAGAAACCAAAAGGATAATGCAAACTGCAGGCCGGTTCATGACTTCTCCATAGCATATTACTTTTGCTGATTTTCGCAGTTCCTGATAATAGTGAAGATGACTTGTTAAATCGATTGGAGATGAACAGGCATTTTCAACCTTTGTATCTTTTTCAAGGGTTAACAGAACATAATGAGATCCGCTATAGTGATTAATGTTGTTAGTCATTGTACCTGGAATGATTAATGGTCTGGTATGGTCATTTTAACATTCGATTTTTGACCTATGTTCTTTTTTATAGTCATGATAACCAAGGGAATACAGGCAGCATTCATCATAGCCAGTAACAGAAAGGCATTCATATAACTCAACAAAAATGTTTGTTTCACCACGGCTGCTTCCAAAGTGCCCATTGCCTGCTGGACAGCCCGCATATAGTTGGCGCCATGGGCCATAAAGTTCCTTATTCCTGTTTGTATTCTTTCGTGAGTGGCTGGGTCAGTAGAGGTAATATGGGTGATTAAAGACGTCCTGTTAGCGGCGGCTCTATGGGCGATATACGTGTTTATCATGGCTATTCCAAAAGATCCGCCCATTTGGCGCATCATGTTATTCAGGGCTGCCCCCTGCGGTATATCTGCCGGCTTAAGCTCTGATACTGCTAATGCAGTAAGCGGAACAATAAGTAATGCGGCACCCACACCTCTGAATAACAACGGAATGAAAAAGCTGGCGGCACCTGTCTCAAGGTTTGAGCCAGACATCAGGTACCCAAAAATAGCGGACATGCCAAATCCCGTAATGATCAGGTATTGTGGCCGGAGGCCGCTTTGTAACATCTTTCCCAGGAATGGAGAGATCATTGCAGCCATTAATGTGCCCGGTAAAAGCATTGTGCCGGTTTGAAATGCCGAATAACCAATGATGCGCTGGGCATACAGCGGAAAAACAAACACCGCGCTGAAAAGCCCGAATCCAAGTACAAAAGTCATAATGGCCGAAATGGATAAGGTGGTGCTTTTTAAAACTCTCAAATTGATAACCGGAAATTTAATTTGTAGTTCCCACCATACTAATATAACCAGGGATATAGCGGCAACGATGCTTAAAATGACTATATAGGTAGCCGAGAACCAATCATCGGTTTCGCCCCTTTCCAAAACAATTTGCAATGAACCAATACCAATTGTCAGCAGGAAAATGCCCAACCAGTCGATACTTCGCCCGTCGGTGGATCTTTTAGTGGGCCTGATATATATGTAGGATAATATTGCTGCCAATAACCCGATGGGGATATTCACGTAAAATATCCATTGCCATGACAAATTATCTACAATGTACCCACCCAACACGGGCCCTATAGACGGGCCAATAATAATACCTAAACTAAATATCCCGCTTGCCGTTCCGCGTTCTTTAGCCGGGAAGGTTTCGAACAGAATAGATTGTGATGTAGATAATAAAGCACCGCCGCCAATGCCCTGTAAGAAGCGAAACCCTATAAGTTCCCATAAATTATGAGAAAATCCGCACATGGCAGAGGCAAGTGTAAATAAAATAATGGAACCTATATAATACTGCTTCCGGCCAATCTTTTC
>JAQBOU010000260.1 GCA_028287865.1 Mucilaginibacter sp.
TTGCCCTGAAATTCAAATCGTTCGTCGAAACTATGAGAAGTCTTCATTAAAAATTAGCTTATAAAGTTTGTAAATGGTGAACGTACATAATTACTTTCCAGCGTTCCTGCGGCTCAAGCTGTGAAGCATATGAACCCATTGCATTTACACCATAAGTAATAGTATGATAAATTTTACCGTCTGTAAGATCTTTCATTGCGCCGCCGCGTGATGATTGTCCTTTTGAATAAGATGGAGGAGCAGGGAAACCATGCTGAACAACCAAACCGTCGCCCTGACCACTTAAGCCATGGCAAGGAGAGCAAAAATGCGCAAACAGCAATTTGCCTTCTGTGTAGTTTGCCTGCGTTTGCGGAAGCGTGGACTTTACTTCGAGGCCTGCTTTTTCATAGCCATCTTTTGTGCCCGGATAATCAAAGCGAACAAAGCCTACAGGAATAGTACCTGCCGGCGGAACCTGCGCGGTTTTTCCGTCCTTAAAATTATCATTTTTTTGATCCGGATCGTATGCGAGATGCTCATACATATTGGGAGCGTATTCCCAGCCGGTGCTCCTTTTATCTTTGCACGATGAAATAATGATCGTTGCAGCGATAATGATAGCCGTTGTGCCCAATATTTTAATTTTATTCATAGCTAACATATTTTCTGTCGTTATGCTTTACTTCTACTGCCCCTGCTTGTTTTAATAAATTAGTAATGTCTTCATGCGGTATGCTGCCTTTTGCGTCAATTGCTATAACAAATCTGTCATCGGTAGCTCTGAAATCCATTACTCTTGGTGCACGCCCCGGGAAAAGGTGCGTTGCATAAAAAAAAGTGGTTACCATACCAAACGCCGTAAATAATACTGTCCACTCAAAAGTGATAGGTACCAAATCAGGTATTGCAAAAGCCGGCTTGCCACCAATGTTCATTGGCCAATCATGTACCAGCATGAAATAAGCCATGCTGAATATAGTTGTACCACCCAGGCAGCCAAACATAAATGCTGCATAACCGAGGCGTGAATCCTTCAAACCCAGTTTTCTCTCTATACCATGTATTGGCATTGGTGTATAAACATCGTAAATAGGAACACTATTCTTTTGTAGTGTATCGATCCCGTGCATCATGTCATCAGGATCGTCAAAAAGGCCTAAAATATATTTTGTACTGCTCATTTTTAAACTTTTTCGTAATCAGAAATCTCTACGCTGTCAAACTTAACTAATGATTCCTTGTAAAATTCCACCTGTTCCCTATCAAGGTCGCCATGCTGAATCAGTTTTTTCTTGGCTTGTTCACTTGAGCTCTTGAGTATCAGTTTTACCTCTGCCATTGCAATGGAAGGTAACACCCGGATAAATAAAAGGAACATAGTAAAGAACAAGCCTATTGATCCTATAAATACGCTGAGATCAACCCAGGTTGGGTAAAACATAGCCCAGCTTGACGGTACAAAATCCCGGTGAAGTGAAACAACGATGATCACAAAACGCTCAAACCACATACCGATGTTTACCACAATAGACAGCACCCAAGAGATAGGGATATTGGTACGGATCTTTTTGAACCACATTAACTGGGTCATTAGTACGTTACATCCGTACATCATACAGCCAGCCCACCAGTATGGTCCTATAAACCTGTTTAGGAATGTATATTGCTCATACTCGCCGCCTGAATAGAAGGCGATGAAAAACTCGGTTAAATAAGCCACACCTACGATTGATCCGGTTAAGAGGATGATCTTATTCATCGCTTCAATATGGAACATGGTAATATAGTTCTCTAAACCTAATACCTTACGTGTTACCAGCAACAACGTTTGCACCATTGCAAACCCCGAGAAGATAGCTCCCGCAACAAAGTATGGAGGGAATATGGTAGTATGCCAGCCGGGCTCGAGTGAGGTGGCAAAGTCCATGGATACAATAGTGTGTACTGAAAGTACCAGCGGTGTTGAAATACCCGCCAATATTAAACATACTGTTTCAAACCGCTGCCAGGTTTTCACAGAACCCGACCAGCCAAATGACATAACTGAATAAATACGGCGGCGAACTCCGGTAGCACGGTCACGAATGGTAGCTAAATCAGGTAATAAACCTGTATACCAGAACACCAATGAAACGGAAAAGTAAGTTGATATTGCAAACACGTCCCATATAAGCGGCGAATTAAAGTTAACCCATAATGAACCGTATTGATTTGGAATAGGCAGTGAAAACAAGGCCATCCATGGACGGCCCATGTGTGCAACAATATAGGTAGCCGCGCATATAACCGCAAAGATCGTCATAGCTTCCGCAGACCGGTTGATGGAGTTACGCCAGTTTTGACGAAAAAGCAGCAAGATAGCCGATATAAGCGTTCCAGCATGACCGATACCTACCCACCAAACAAATCCGGTGATATCCCAGGCCCAGCCTACTGTTTTGTTTAACCCCCATGACCCAATACCATACCAAAATGTATAACTTACTGCAAAAACCCATAGGCAAGCACCTAAAGAGGCGACAGAAAAACCTATCCACCAGGCTTTCCCAGGCATATTTTCTACAGGACGCAATACATCGTTGGTGATCTTGGCGTATGTGATGTCGGTGCCCGTAATTAACGGTTCCCTGATTATTGATTCACTATGAGATGCCATATTTTAAAATCTCTTGTAATTAATTAAGCCTCTAATTCAGATATATTTCTAACTTTTACCTGGTAACCTATACCTGGTTTTACGTTTAATTCTTCCAAAACGTAATAAGTTCTTTCACTCTTTAATGCTTTTGAAACTTCAGAGTCAGGATCATTGCCGTTACCAAAAACGATAGCGTTTGCCGGGCATGTTTGCTGACAGGCAACTTTAACGTCGCCATCCTTAAGCGGACGTTTCTCGATCTTGGCTTTTAACTTACCAGCCTGGATACGTTGTATACACATGGAGCATTTTTCCATAACCCCACGGAAACGTGTAGTAACATCAGGATTAAGTACAAGCAGGGTATGATCATTTTGAAGATAATTTTCAAAACGAGCATCATTCCAATAGTTAAACCAGTTAAACCGGCGAACTTTGTACGGACAGTTATTGGCACAGTACCGGGTACCTATACAACGGTTATAAGCCATGTGATTTAACCCTTCGGATGAGTGAACAGTAGCCAATACCGGACAAACTGTTTCGCATGGCGCATGGTCACAGTGCTGACAAAGCATAGGCTGATAAACAACCTTTACATGGTCAAGGTCTTCAAGCTTTGCAATTTCATGCTCTTTTGTAACCCCGCCGTTTCCATTATCATTAAAGCTATAATAGCGGTCAATACGAATCCAGTGCATTTCGCGGCGGCGCCTAACTTCATCTTTACCTACTACGGGTACGTTATTTTCAGCATTACATGCTACCACGCAGGCACCGCATCCGGTACAAGCGTTAAGGTCTATAGCCATTACCCAGTTATAGGAAGGGCGTTCGTATTCATCCCACAATGAATATACTTTATGATCTTCTTCTTCGCCGGTACGTGTTGCAGGATTTTTAAGATACTCTGTAAAAGTAGCTTCCTTAATAATACTGTTACGCCCTTCAATAGAGTGGTGTGTTTGTGTTTGTGCAAGCGGCGAATTGTCACCTGTTGCTGTTAAAACTACGGCAGCGCTTGACTGAAATGTTCCATTGCGCAAACTGTAAAAAGGGAATGCATTTTTACCAACATTGATACCAACAAGGCCAACCTTGGTACGCCCGTAACCAACGGCTACGGAAATAGTTCCCTGTGTTTGGCCGGGTTGTGATAAAACGGGTAACGCTATTGAATAACCATTAGCATCAATCTTAACCACATCGCCATCTGCATAACCGAGTCTCTTCATATCGCTTGGCGACATAGCAGCAAAATTATCCCAGGTTACTTTTGATACCGGATCCGGCAACTCCTGCAACCATGGGTTATTAGCCCTTTTCCCGTCACGCATCGCTACGCTCTGGTAAACCTGCAGTTCTGTTTTGTTACCATCAGCAAGCACATTGCTATGATCCATTATAGTTTGCGCTACTGCATTCAAATCGCGGCTAAACGTATAAGTACCTGCGGGTTTATCTGCAACTTTAACAAAGCCGGTTTGCAATAAAGTTTCCCATCCGCTCTGGCCTGATAAATTGCCCTTAGCTAATAGGTTCTTGTCCCAGTTATTGCGTACGTATGAGTAGTAATCTTTAAAAGTGCTTCCGGACCATACCAGGAAACTATGTTCTGCCTGGCGGGTATCATAAACGGGGTTTATGGCCGGTTGTAATATTGTATAGTAACCTTCAATCGCATTGTCATCACCCCATGATTCCAGGTAGTAATGATTTGGTGCGATGATATTACAAAGTGAGGCTGTCTCGTCGGGATAATTAGCAAATGATACTTTTAGTCGCACCTTTTTAAGCGCAGCGGCAACATCATTACTTTTATAATAATCGTAAACAGGGTTAGCATTCAGGAAGAATACTGCATCAACCTCTCCCCTGTTCATTTCATTTACAAACTCTACAAATTCAGCATCGTTTCCTGCATACTGATGTGAAGGGTTATCAAGGTCGATTGTAGTACCGTAACTACCTAACAATGAATTGATGGCGTTAACTAATACCTGGGTAGCAACATCATTTGAACCTGCAACAACCAGCGCTTTACCTTTTGCAGCTAATAATTCTTTTGAAACTATTGCGATAGATTTAGCAGCAACGGTATTATTTAATGTTTTTGTACCCGGTAAAGTAGTGCCTGATATTGCATTGTATAAAGCAACAAGCGCAATGCCTTCTTCCGAAGGTTTAATAGGTATACGTACGTCTGCATTGGTACCTGTTACGCTCATACCGGTTTCAAACTGGATATGGCGTGACATTTTTTTGCTTTGCAGCGATTTGTTATTACGATTTTGAACGTATTGCCTGATAAACTCGGCCGGAGAGATCCAGGTACCCAGGAAATCAGCGCCAAAACTTACAATAATATCTGCTTTATCAAAGTTATAGTGCGGCAATACTGCCTTACCGAAACTGTTTTGATTAGCCTGTATGATGCCCGTATAGGATACCGCATCGTAATTTATGTGTTTGGTATTTGGGTAAGCAGTAATAAAATCATTAATAACTGCCAGCGTAGACGGGCTGCTTACAGTTGATGAAATGATACGAATCTTTTTACCGCCGGCTTTAATAACGGCAAGTTCGTTTTTCACAAAATCATCAACCTGGCTCCATCCGTAATCGCCGCCGTCTTTAACCGGGCTTTTTAACCGGTTAACATCGTAAAGGTCAAGTACTGATGCCTGCGCCTGTGCACTTACACCACCTTTAGCTAACAGGTCATTTGGGTTACCTTCAATTTTAATAGGGCGGCCCTCGCGGGTTTTAACTAATATAGCATGGCCTTCATAGGTTGAAGTATAAAAGTTAGGAATGCCCGGGGTTACTTCTTCTGGCTTTATTAAATAAGGTATAGATTTATGCACCGGCACTTTTTGACAAGCAGCCAGCGTTACAGCTCCTACACCAAAACCAAGTGCTTTTAAAAAATCACGACGTGGCGTTTTACCTGCCAAACCGCCACCGGTTAAAACATCTTCAATAGGAATAGGCTCCGCAAATTCGTGTTTATTTAATTCAACAAATTCCGGGGTTTTGTTCAGCTCTTCTAAACCTTTCCAGTATTTTTTATTGCTATCCATTTAAGCTATATAAACTGTTTAAGTTCTACTTTATTAGTTGTTGTAAGTTGCAAGTTGTACGTTATGGGCTGTTTTTCTTTCAACTTATAACTTACAACGTTCAACACTTTATTATTAATAATGGCACTTACCGCACTCAATACCACCCATTGCAGCTTCAGTAACAGGTTTACCTTGTTTAATAAGATCGTGAACCGCTTCCATTTTTTCGTAGTAAGCGTTGCCTTTCATATTAACGTTGGTACGTTTGTGGCATTGAATACACCATTTCATGGTCAGCGGTGAATACTGATAAACCTCTTTCATCGTTTGAACAGGGCCATGGCATGTCTGACATTTTAGTCCGGCTACCTTTACGTGCTGCGAGTGATTGAAGTAAGCGAAATCCGGCAGGTTGTGAATCCGTATCCATTGCATCGGCCTTGATTTTGTGCTATCGTATTTTTGTGTTTGAGGATCGTATCCTAAGGCATCATAAATCTTATGTATTTCTGGCGATTCAGTTTTAACAACCTTGTGGCAGTTCATACAAACATTTAACGATGGGATTGACGCATTCTTTGATTTGTAGGCACCTGAGTGACAGTACTGGCAATCAATTTTCATTGCGCCGGCATGCAGATCATGCGGAAACTTAATAGGTTGTACCGGTTGATATCCCTGGTGAATATTTGTTGTCCACAAGCCCATAAATGTCCAGCTTCCCAACGCGAGGGTGCCGCAAAGCAGTACAAAGAATACAAGTTTTTTATTTTTGGCCAGCTTTTTGAGTGTAGCCAAACGATCTACCTGAACGGTCTCAACTTCAAGGCCGCCAGCTTCTTCAAGAAGCAATCCTTTGCCTTTAAGCAACAGGCGTTCCAGTGTAGCAATTACCTTGTTTAATACCAGTATAATAATAAAGGCAAGGACAATTACACCAAGCAACGCAAAAATAACAAGGCTGCTTGGCCCGGTTTCTGCAGCAGTACCGGTAGCAGCGGTAGCTTTGGGCGCAGCCTCCATGGTTTTCCATGTGGTACGCACATAAGCCAAAATGTTGGCTACATCACCATCAGATAATTCGCCAAACACTTGCATGCCCGCCTGGTTGTACTGATTGTAAATTGTTAGTGCTTTTGCATCTTTAGCAGCAATTAATGCCTGGTTGTTCTGGATCCATTTGGTTAACCATTTGTCGTCAGTTTCACTTGTAACTGTTGGGCCTAATGCAGGACCGATAAGCTTTGAATCGATCTTGTGACACGTAGTACATTTGGATTTAAAAAGGGCCTCGCCCTTGGCAGCATCCCCTTGCGCATACGCCGAGAATCCCAAAAAAGCAAAACCGGCAATCAGCAAAACCGACCTTGAGAATTGTTTAAAAATCAATGAGAAACTCCTCATACAGTGTATTTATACTAAATAAT
>JAQBOU010000212.1 GCA_028287865.1 Mucilaginibacter sp.
AGCCGGGCCAACTCTTCTAACCGACAAATTATAAATCCTTATCTTTCAAAAAATTTTAATGCGTTATGGAATTTGGTCGTGTAGATGCAGCAGAACTATTTACGGTTGATTTTACTCTTCCGCCCGATCCGGAATTAACCGTAAAAACGCTTACAGCGGCCAACACCGGCAATTCATTAAAGGTACATGTAGGTTGTGCAAAATGGGGACGAAAGGAATGGCTTGGAAAAATCTATCCGCCAAAAACCAAGGAAGCCACCTTTTTGGATGAATATGTGAAGCATTTTAACAGCATTGAATTGAATGCTACATTTTATAATACTTACGGCCCAGAGACCATTGCCAAATGGAAGGAAAAAACTGCGAGGAATCCTGAATTTAAATTTTGTCCTAAATTTTCTCAAACTATAACACATATCCGCAGGTTAAAAAATGCAGATGAAGTCACTACCAAATATTACGAAGGTATTTTGGCCTTCGGCGAGAAACTTGGCCCGTTGTTTTTGCAATTAAGCGACAACTTTACTCCCAAAAGCCTGCCTGATCTGAAAGCTTATCTTGAAAATCTGCCAAAGGACATCCCCCTATTTTTGGAGTTGCGGCATAAAGAGTGGTTTGCCGTACCTGAAAACAGCAATGCCATATTTAATCTTTTACACAAATTAAATATTGGCGCTGTAATTACTGATGCATCGGGCCGGAGGGATGTGGTACACATGAACCTGCCAACGCCTCATGCTTTTATCCGCTTTGTGGGCAATAGCCTCCATCCTACTGACTATACAAGGGTTGATGAATGGGTTGAACGAATAAAACAATGGCAGCAAATGGGCCTTCAATCAGTTTGGTTTTTTATGCACCAGCATGATGAGCGCTATTCGCCGGAGTTGGCAGATTATGTGGTGGAACAACTTAACAGGCACTTAGGCTTAAACATGCTAAGACCACAATTTATAGACCGTGAAAAGGGCTTGTTTGATTGACATTAAGCTACCAATCCCGAAATGACATTAATGCTTAATGCCAGTATGGCGGTATTAAAAGCAAACGACATAAGGGCATGCCATATACAAATTCGCCTTATGGTACGCGATGTGATCTCTACATCCGATACCTGGAAGGTCATGCCAACTATGAAGGAAAAGTAAACAAAGTCGAGATAATCAGGCTCCTGTCTGCCTGGAAATCTTAGTCCTCCAACATCTTTTGTTTCTCCATCAGTATCAGTATCCAGATCATAATACAAATGGGCGTACCTCAAAGTAAACATGGTATGCAACAGCCACCACGAAATAACAACCGCAGTTATAGCCAGTAAAATATGCTCATTTTTATCTACGACAGAAAGCCCCTTGGTTGATTTTAATAAATATACAATTGCACCTAAGCTTGCAACTGATGCGGTGGTGATAAATAAAAACAGGAAAGTACGGCTCGAATCCTGTAACCTGGCTATTTTCCTCACCTCACGCGGATGAGAGGTAAATATAATTATCCAGTTGAGTGTAATTACTGTTAATGCGCACCCTATCCACGTAACTAAAATTAATGCAGGAGTTGTTAAGGTGCTGCGAAAGCTAAAGAAAATGATCAAGCTGACAAACAACGCAATCATTAAGCGGTAATGGGCATCCAAACGAAAGAATAATCTTTTATCCGAAGTAAATTTGCTTGTCATAGATTATTCTAAAAGTACTTAAATCTGTGTATTATAAACGTGTCTTTTAAGCATTTGTTCACCAAATGCGGCTATATAAAAATATCGCTTTACTCTTCAACTATCTCAGCAACCCTTCCCACCTGGCCATCTTCCAGCCGAACTTTAATTCCGCGTGAATGAAATGATGAACTTGTAAGCAGGTCTTTTACAATCCCCCGTGTTTTTTTGCCCGAGCGCTGGTCTTTTTTTAAGATAACGTCAACTTCCAGGCCGGGGTATATATCGCTTCTGTTTTGTCCGTTCATATTATTAATGATTGCACCGATTGGATAAGTAATTTAAATAATTAGGAGATCAAATTTTTTATGGCCGCCTCTGTTTTCGCAAAATCAAAGCTTTTTAACAGCTTATCCATCGCGGCGGTAATTTGCTCATTACCTAAATTGCCGATACTGCCTTCGTGAGTATGGTTAACTTGCTTATCAGGGTTAAAATCGCCCTTTTCAATAGCCAGGCCAACTTGTTTATAGGCGTCACGGAACGGTGTGCCATTTAATACCAGTCGATTAACTTCTTCCACGCTAAAAAGATAGCTGTATTTGGGATCGCTTAAAATATCGGCATTTACAGAAATATTTTGCAGCATAAATGTTGCCATGTGCAGGCAATCTTTAATATCCGTAAAAGCCGGGAACAACAATTCTTTCAGCAATTGCAGCTCGCGGTGGTAGCCGGATGGCAGGTTGGTTGTCATCATGGCTACATCATTAGGCAATGCCTGCAGGCGGTTACATTTGCCGCGCATAATTTCCCAAACATCGGGGTTCTTTTTATGCGGCATAATACTGCTGCCGGTAGTCAATGTATCCGGGTAGCTCACAAAAGCAAAATTCTGACTTAAATAAAGCGCCTGGTCCATGGCCATTTTTGCCAGTGTTGCTGCTATAGACGACAAAGCCTGGGCAATAACCCGCTCCGTTTTACCGCGGCCCATCTGCGCATACACCACATTGTAATTTAAGCTATCGAAACCCAAAAGCTGTGTGGTTAAAGTACGGTTAAGCGGAAAAGAAGAACCATACCCGGCTGCAGAGCCCAGCGGATTTTTATTGGTGATCTTATACGCAGCCAGCACCATTTCCAGATCATCAGTCAAACTCTCGGCATAAGCACCAAACCATAAGCCAAATGAGGACGGCATGGCCACTTGTAAATGGGTATAACCCGGCAGTAAAACCGCTTTATGTTTTTCACTTAGCTCTATGAGTAAATGGAACAGTTTATCGGTTTCTTCTACCACCTGTTGCAGTTCATGCCTGAAAAATAATTTCAGATCAACCAAAACCTGGTCGTTACGGGAGCGGCCGCTGTGGATCTTTTTACCGGCGTCACCAATGCGCTGGGTCAGTAAAAATTCAACCTGCGAATGCACGTCTTCCACCTCGGGGGCAATGGTAAAATTGCCTGTCTCAATGTCATGGTAGATATTTTTAAGCTCCTTTTGGACCAACTGCAGGTCATCGGCACCCATTAAACCAATGCTTTGCAGCATTTGCGTATGCGCCAGCGAACCCAGCACATCAAAAGCTGCCATTTGCTCATCAAATTCACGGTCGCGGCCAACGGTGAAATTTTCAACCAGTTCGTTTACCGTGATGGACTTTTGCCAGATTTTGCTCATTTAATTTATGATTTACGATTTACGATTTAAATATTCGTAAAATCAATTTCCGCGTAAGGTGTTTATCGCGGCAACAATTATAGAAAGAAGTTCGTTCCCTTCCTTATAAATTACGTCGATTTTTTCTTTTAATTCAGAATTTAATTCAACAAGCAACTCTAAAAAGAATAACGTTTCATCTAATTCCTCTTCAACTATCTTTAATTTATTTATAAAATCATTTTTGGACTTTGCCCGGCACGCTGCCCTGTAATTAGCGCCTGTTGAACTCGCACTCCGGTTTAATTGATCTGCGTAGTTTTTGTTGACGATGTTGTAAGGAAGACTAAGTACTAACCTTGCGTTTGCTAATGAATAGTTTTTAGTTCTTTGTTTAAGCTCTTCCTTTGTCATTTAGTTGATGTATCCTGTAAAATGTAAGTAAATTACGCAAAACATAAACAAAATTCGTAATTCTTAAATCGTAAATCAGCAGATTCTTTCCAGCATTTCAACGTACAATGCTATTCCTTCCTTAATTTCATCTACATAAACAAACTCATCAGCCGTATGTGAACGCGCTGAATCGCCGGGGCCGACTTTGAGCGACGGAATATCAAGTAATGATTGGTCTGATGTGGTTGGCGAACCATAAGTTGTCCGTCCCAGCGCAATTCCGGCCTGCACTATAGGGTGGTTTCTATCAATCTTCGATGGTTTTAACCTGATAGAGCGCGGTGTTACATCGCAGGTAACATGCTGGCGGATGATCTCCAATACCTCTTCATTGCGATAAGCGTCTGTTACCCTGACATCAACAGTAAAAGTGCAGCTGGCCGGCACCACATTATGCTGTGAACCTGCGTTGATGATGGTCACCGACATTTTTACAGGTCCAAAAACTTCAGATTCCACCGGAAAACGAAAACTCCTGAACCACTCAATATCCCGGAGCGCTTTATAGATGGCATTATCCCCTTCTTCACGCGCTGCATGGCCGGCTTTACCGTGGGCCACACAGTCCAATACCATTAGGCCGCGCTCGGCGATGGCCAGTTGCATTTGGGTAGGCTCACCAACAATTCCAAAATCCAGTTTGCCAAGGTCAGGAATAATAAGCTCCAGGCCGTTAACGCCCGAAATCTCTTCTTCGGCGGTGGTTGCGAGGCAAAAGTTATATTTCAGATTTTCTCTGTCATAAAAGTACAGGAACACAGAAATGAGCGATACCAGGCATCCCCCCGCATCATTGCTCCCTAAGCCAAACAGTTTGCCATCTTCAATTTTAGCATCATAAGGATCGCGGGTGTAACCGGAGTTTGGTTTAACAGTATCATGGTGCGAATTGAGCAGTATAGTGGGTTTTGCAGCATCAAAATGCTTGTTCCATGCCCAGATGTTATTTAGTTTGCGATGTGTTTTTACCCCTTTCTGATCCAGAAATTGTTCAATCACATCAGCCGTCAGATTTTCTTCTTTACTAAACGACGGGATGGCTATTAACTGCTGTAACAGGTCAACCGCCTGTTTATATAATGTGTTTATATCGGTCATAAATGTAGCGGCAAAAATAATACTTTTATAGAAGTATGCATGATACTTCTTATTATAGACGGTTTAAATAATCGCAGGTTTAATAAATTGCATGTCATCATATTTTACAACGTTAAAACCACCATGAGGGGCGGAGAGGGAAAAGATTACGTGAATTATGGGACATAATATAACTAAACTGATGCAGGAGCTTAGCATGTTAACCACGAGTTACGCTGCGTTAAACCCGCGGCAGCGCATGCAAAAGCAAAGCATGGTGTTCTTTGCCAATTTCTTCTTCCATCTTTCGGACTTCCAGACTTCCGGACTTCCAGAAGTCACTTGCCCTTCAAACTATCCGCCTTTGCCTGCGCTTTTTTCTTAAAAAAGCCTTTTAACAAAAAGTTATGTTGTACAGCTTCAAGGTCCTGGTTTAGTTTTACAGAACTTTGCTGCAGGTTGTTTAAGGTTGATTGTACCTGTACCGCCCCTTTCGGGTCGTTTAGCAGTATGCCTATGGCGTTATCAGTGGTATTTAGCTTGTTGCTGGCTTTATTAAGGTTATCGGTTAATATAGATGCATTGGTAGCTGCCTGCTGCAACTGAGT
>JAQBOU010000215.1 GCA_028287865.1 Mucilaginibacter sp.
CAATTATTTGCTGTCGAACAATATTATTATTGGAATTTTCTGTTTATTTCTGCACAAAACAGCGCGGTTGCAATGGCAACATTTAAAGATTCGGCCTTACCGGTGCGGGGAATGGTTACCGCTTTGGTGATCAGCCGTTCAATTTCAGGTCGCATGCCGTTGCCTTCGTTGCCCATCACTATTAATCCTTCGTTGCCAAAATCGGTATGATAAATGTTCCCGCCATTCAGCATCGCCCCAAAAACAGGCAACTCAATTTGCGGTAAAAAGATTTCCAAATTAGTATAATGTACATTTATCCGCGATAACGACCCCATGCTGGCCTGTACTACCTTGGGGTTATAAACATCCACCGTATCTTCGGCGCAAATAATATGCTCAATGCCAAACCAGTCGGCAGTACGGATAATGGTGCCCATATTTCCCGGATCCTGGATGCCATCCAAAACTAAAGTAAACTTTTTTTTCAATTGCTGGTTATTGAGCACGGGCCAAACCGGTATTTTAACAAGGGCTGTAACATCGCGCGGAGTTTTTAAACTGCTTATTTTTTGAATATCAGTAACAGAAATTTCACATAAGTTTATTTTCCGGGATAAATTCAGCATTTTTGGGTCGAATGAAGCTGTATGGTAAATTGCTTCAATTTGGTAGGGCGAATTAATAAATTCAATAACTGATTTATAACCTTCAACCAAAAATAAGCCATGCTCTGTACGCTCTTTTTTATGTTGTAAGGACTTTAATAAACTGATTTGAGATTTTGAAAGCATATATTAAACCTGGTAGTTACTGCCCTACAATATTAAGTATTCTTCTGCTCTTTTTAATTTCGGGTTGCAGTTTAACGCGCAGGCTAAAGGACAACCAGGCCCTGGTGCGTAAAATAACGATAAAAGGGATTGATGTTGACGACTTTAATGATGCCGCAATAACTTATGTTGATAAAGGGCAGCAGCCTAATAATTATATTAATCTGCAGTTTTACTACTGGTTTAGCAAGAACGGGAAAAAAGATATCGGCGAGCCGCCCGCTATTTTAGACAGCGGCCTTGTTGAATTTTCGCGATTTCAAATTGAACGGTTCTTACAAAGCAAAGGCTATTTAAAGGCCAAAGTTACCGATACCATAAGTGTAAAAAAGAAAAAGGCCGAACTGATATTTACAGCGGTTGAAGGGCCACTGTTCAAAATTCGAAAAATACAGGATAGTATACCCGACCCGAAAGTTAAGAACCTGTTCACCGTGAACCGCCCAAGGTTTTCGCATGTGCAGCCTGGTGGTCGTTTTGATACCGATAGTTTAGCTTATGACAGGGATGAGTTTTACCAGATCATGAAACGGAACGGTTATTACGACTTTTACCGTCAATATATCAATTATTCCTACGATTCTACCTTTATGAGCAGCGTGGTAGATATCAAAATGACCATTGATGATCCGATAGGCAAAGCCGCACACCCGCTTTATACCATTAATAACACATTAATAATGGTTACCAACAGTGCAGGGCGAACGCCCGGCAAGGCCGATACCATACAGGTTGATTCGCAGTTCAGGTATGTTGATTATTCGCATAAATTTAAACCGGGACCCATCATCGATTATATTTACCAGCGCAAGGGTCAGCTATATGATGTTGATAAGCAAACATTAACAACGTCGCGCTTGTCGGAGTTGAATTTATTCCGGAATGTGCCCAATCCTACCTATAAAAAACTTCCGGATAGCACCAATCGCCTGGATACTAAGATAGATATAGTCCCATTAAAGCAAATGAGCGATAGGGTGGAGGGCGAGTTCCTGTTTAATGGCGGCCGGTTCGGTTATAATGTAGGCAATACCTTTACCGACCGTAATGTGTTTAAAAGCGCCGCCATACTGCAGATAAAAACTAACTGGAGTGTATTGTATGATAATAGCTCTGCTTCGGTAAATGCAAATGGTATAGAAAACCAGGACCTGCGACTGGGAGCGAGTCTTATTTACCCGCTCATTATTTCGCCATGGAACTTTCCGACATTAGGGAAATATGGGGTGCCGCATACTACTTTTTCATCCAATTACCAGTTGTTTTATCAATACTCACTGGTTGAACGTACCAGCTTCATTAACTCCATTACCTATGATTTTGCGGAAACCGGCAGAAAGTTACATACCCTTACACCCATTGATATTGAATTTTCAAGAGGTATAATTAATCCTATAGCGGCGCAGGAGTTATTGTCCAAAAATCTGTATTCGTACTTTTACCTTATAGGGCGTACAGTTTACACTACCGGCAGTCAGTACACTTTTCAGTATAATACCATCATGCTGAATACATTTTCAAACTTCACCTATTTCAGGGGCAGTTTGGACGTGGGGGGTAATTTGCTCGCTTTGGTAAGCCACGTTTTTAATACGCCGAGAGATACGTTAGGAAAGCGGACGTTTGCCGGATACACTTTTTCACAATATGCAAAAGGCGAGGTTGACCTGCGTATTTACCGCAGCCTTGGCGGTGAGCGGCAGCTTATATTTCGTTTAAATCCTGGTTTGGGTGTTCCATATGGCAATAGTTCGGGCAGCGGTAATAATCCGGAGAATGGATTGATATTTGAAAAAAACTTTTATGCAGGCGGTGCTAATGATATGAGGGCATGGTTGCCGCGTACCTTAGGGCCGGGCCAGTTTAACAGGGCAACTTATTATGCAAGCATATACGGCGCCGGCCCCCGCGCCGATTCAGCACGATCACAGTTTAAATATCTTGATCAATTTGGCGAGGTTAAGATCATTGCCAACCTGGAGTACCGCTATAAATTATTGAATGATTTTTTTGGATCGAAATTAAAAGGAGCGCTATTTGTAGATGCCGGGAATGTTTGGCGCCTGTATAAACAAACTTCCCCGCCTGATCCTAACGTAGAATTCAGGCTTAATAATATTTTAAATTCAACCGCAATGGATATTGGCACAGGTTTAAGGTTTGATCTTGGATTTTTTGTATTCCGGCTGGATGCGGCGTTTAAGTTTAAAGACCCTCAGTTTAACGGTTCGCAGCAATGGGTACTGGTAGATCATTTCAATGAGCTATTCAATTCAGGACCGTTTAAAGCGAATTACCGCGCAACTAACAGTGGTGATACTTATAATTTTATGCAATTAAACTTTGGGATTGGCATGCCTTTTTAGGGGAGGAACAGTCTCAATCTGCTATTTTATGCTTCGGGGTTGAAAAGGTTAAACTTAATCCTCCGGCTTTGTTTAAAGGCGCCTAAGTGCCATTCACTATAATAATAGGCAATACCTGACAGGGCAAACGCATTAAAATTTTTTAAGCGTGCTTTTTCTTTATGATGTGCCAGTAAGTACATTTCGTGGGTAGAATGTTTGTTCAAGATTCACCAAGCGTTCCTATAGGAATGCCTCGTGCTTCTTTTGGGCGTTTCTACCCACCAAAAGTCCCTATGGAACTAAGAAAATTACAATTTGGGGTTAGGTAAAATAGCACAGTCTTATATTTATTTTAATGCGTCTGCCCTACAATACCTGATAATCCATTGCTCAATAATAATTATTTATCTATCTTCAAACAATTTTAAAGATTAAAAGTTTTTGTTGGAAATTGTTACCGCATGAGCAAAAGGATAATAATCCTTGAGGATGAAAAAAGCACGCTGGAACTTGTAGAAACTGTTCTTGGGGAGGAAGGTTATGATGCCATTGCTATTAATCATTATGAGCCTTTAGAATATCTTATTGATTTTGCGCCCGAATTAATACTGCTGGATATAAGGCTCTCCGGCGGATATGGTCATTTACTATGTAAAGATTTAAAGGCAAATCCTATCACTTCCCATATTCCTGTAATATTGATATCAGGGTCAGATAATCTGGAAGCAATAGCAAAAGGATGTAAAGCAGATGGATTTCTTTCCAAGCCTTTTACGTTACAGGATTTGATCAGCACGGTAAAGCAATTCGACCAAAAAAGTTCAAATTGGTAGCCCTGTTGCTATATCAGGTGTAAAGTAATTTCGCAGAAAATTGCTATTCAGGGAAATGCATTTTCTCTGATGCGACTCGAATCAACTTAGCAAAGTAGTAATTGTCAAATTTCAATCAAAAAATACCAGGCTCATGATCCATTCCAAATGGGGATTTATTAACCCTGCCATGTGAATGATCAAAAGCTTTTGGATGAAAACAGAAATTTTGTATTGAACTATGCGGTGCCTGCGCTTCAGTATTCAGTTCAATTTTAACTGGCTGAGTACTTCTTTTTACTTTTTTCATAATATCCTCCTTTTAAGCTGTTTATATTAATTGGCCATACTAAGTTAATCACTAAATCACACATTTCAAATTAATTAAAAATATTGTTGTATTTAACAATGCCTCTTGGTTTTGGGGTATCAAAGTCTCCTTATAACACTATATTTTAATACTTTTTTAATAGTAGTAAAACCTCTTTAATACGATACTGTTATATGTATTTGCTTTACTTCAGTCCGGATTTACGAGCCTTGCGGTATATCAAAAATCTATGTTATATTAATTGTTAAATATTATCTTTAACAATCATACATTCAAATCATCTTGTTATAATGTCATTAAAAGAAAGTGTGGATATTGCAGTGCTGCCTTATTTACAGGGCGGGGGCGAAATGGGAAAACTCATCCGGTCCATAGATTGGTCGCAAACACCTATTGGTCCTGCCGAATCATGGCCTGCTACTTTAAAAATTGCGGTTGGCATTTTGCTCTCAACTCCTTTTCCTATGTATATTGCCTGGGGCAGCGAATATATTCAACTATATAATGACGGCTACCGGCCTATTTTAGGCGCTGCCAAACATCCGCAGGCAATGGGGATCAGTACCTGTGAAACATTTCCGGAGATCTATCATATTGTGGGTCCTATGTTTGATGATGTGATGAAGGGCAATCCGGTTTGGGCTCCAAACTTTATGTATGTGCTTGAAAGGAATGGTTTTCCTGAAGAATGTTTTTTCGATTTCTCGTATAGCCCCATCCGTGATGAGAATGGCGAAATTGGCGGCGTATTGGTAACAGTTATCGAAAGTACCGAAAAAATAAAAGCCGTTAACAATGCAGAAAAAGCAAAACAGAAGCTGGAATTAGCGCAGGCAGAAACCACCAGGCAGCGCGACCGCCTAAACCAGTTTTTAATGCAGGCGCCAGCCGGTATTTGTGTGTTGGATGGTCCCGAATTTATATTTGAATTAGTGAACCCGCTGTATCAGCAGTTATTCCCGGGAAGAGACCTGTTGGGCAAACCGGTAATTGAAGCCATACCCGAAACTAAAGGACAACCAATCATTGAGATCCTTCAAAACGTTTATACTGCCGGAAAAACTTTTGAAGGTAACCAATTACTTATTCCGCTGGCAAGAACAGATGACGGTCCGGTTGAAGACCGGTATTTTAATTTTATTTACCAGGCAAGGTTGGATAATAATAATGATAAAGTTGATGGTATACTGGTTTTTGTCTTTGAGGTTACTGAGATGGTTTTGGCCGACAGAGAACTTTCTAAAATTCAGGATAGCCTGAAAATGGCGATCACCTCGGCGCAGTTAGGCACTTTTGACATGGACCTGAAAAAGGGTACAATGGACTGGGACTTGCGCTGCCGAACCCTATTTGGCATCAGCCACAATGAACCTGTTACTTATGAAAAGGACTTTTTACCCGGTTTGCACCCGGAAGACCGGGAAAGGGTTGAAATCCTGATCAGGAATGTATTTGTTAAATCATTGACCAATGGTGACTATGATGTGGAATACCGCACTATAGGCGCCGAAGATAAAAAGCAGCGATGGGTAAGGGCGATGGGTAAAGCATATTTTGATGAAAATGATGTGCCTTTACGTTTTGTAGGTTCAGTAATTGATATTACCCAGCTCAAAGCCCAGGAGGAGCAGAAGGACGAATTTATTTCAATCGCCAGTCATGAATTGAAAACCCCTTTAACCAGTATAAAGGCCTTTAACCAGTTAATGAGCCGCACAAATGACGGCGAAAAATTGCAAGGGTTTGTTCAAAAATCAGGTGACCACATAATGCGTCTCGAAAAACTGATAACCGACCTGTTGGACGTAACCAAGATCAAGGCCGGTAAAATGAACTATGTAATGCAGCCTTTCAATTTTAGGCAACTGCTGGAAGATAGTATTGAAAGTGTTCAGCTTACCACTCCTACGCATCTTGTTACATTAGAAATGGACGATGATATAACATACACCGGCGATCAGCTAAGGCTGGAACAGGTGGTAAATAATTTTTTAAATAATGCCGTCAAATATTCGCCCGATAGTAATAAGATTATAGTTAAATGCCGGCTGGAGTTGGATAATATCATTGTATCTGTGCAGGATTTTGGGATTGGCATTGCGCCCGAAAGTCTTAACCGTTTATTCGAACGCTATTACAGAGTTGATAATACTGCCATGCGCTTTCAGGGTTTGGGGTTAGGACTGTTTATTTCTTCAGAAATATTAAAAAGGCATCAGGGTAGCTTCTGGATAGAGAGCGAGTTAGGCAAGGGCGCCACATTTTTCTTCAGGTTACCTTTATCTGGCAATAAAAAACCTATGCCCGTTAAAAATTCAGATACATGGTACCATGACAGCACAATTACCATCATTTACAATAACGCTAAAAGCCGTCTGGATGTGGATTGGACTGGTTTCCAAAATCTTGAAAGCGTACAGCACGGCTGCAGGCTGATCCTCAAAATGATGCAAATAAACAATGTCTATAAGATAATAAATGACAATACACATGTTTTAGGAAGCTGGTCTGAAGCAGTTGAATGGACTGGTAATGAATGGTTCCCGATGATGGAAAAGGCGGGCTTAAAGTATTTCGCGCTTATCTATTCACCCAGTGTATTCAGTCAGTTATCAGCCAGGAAAAGCATGGATGTGGGCATCGGCAATATTACGGCCCAATACTTTACTGAAATAAAACTCGCTGAAGAATGGGTAGACAGCTGTGTAGTTTAAGTGACTAGTATCTGGTATCAAGTAAAAGGAGCTTTGGTCTAAGTCAAACAAACCACTCATTAAATCCTTTGCTATTTATACATGAAAAAAAGGATCCCTTACATCATTGTGCTATGGCTCATCGCCGACGTTTACTTTTTCCAGGCAGTAACAACGTTAACCGGTAACATTTTTATTTTAGGAGTTTACTGGCTGTATGGTATTTTATTGGGTGCCGGTGTTTTATACGGCACGCTTTTCCGAAAGTCCAAACAATCTGCTACCGGATTGATCTCCTCACTGATGGCACTGATGCTGCTTTCCCTGGTGCCAAAGCTAATAGCTCTACCGGTTTTGTTAATTGAGGATATCGTCAGGATTTTCAGCGGCTTTCCCCCACGGGCACAATGGGTGAGTGAGCTTGCCATGGCGGTTGCCGCCGTTCCTTTTTTTAGCCTGCTTTATGGTATGACAGGTGGCCGGCATCGTTATAAGGTGCACCGGGAAACACTATATTTTAATGATTTGCCGGATGCCTTTGATGGTTTTACAATCACCCAGTTGTCCGATATTCATTCGGGAAGCTTCAGCAGCGAAAGGGGCGTTGAGAAAGGCGTAAATATGGTGAACGCACAAAACAGCGACCTGATTCTTTTTACCGGCGATCTGGTGAATAATAAGGCATCTGAAATGGACAGGTGGATTCCTTTGTTTGCGAGGCTTAAAGCACCTTACGGCAAATTCTCCGTGCTTGGCAATCACGATTATGGCGATTATATAAAATGGAGAAGTAAGGACCATAAAAATGCCAACCTCGACCGCATAAAAAAGGTGCATGAGGAGATCGGCTTCCAATTACTTTTAAATGAAACTGCTACCATAAAAAAGGACGGGCAATCAATTGCGCTGATAGGAGTGGAGAACTGGGGCAAAGGGCGCTTTCATAAATACGGTGATCTGAAAAAGGCTGCTATAGACGTGCCTGCCAACGCTTTTAAGATCCTGATGTCACACGACCCTTCGCACTGGGATGCCGTAACCCTGGATCATCACCAGCATATTCACCTTACGTTAGCCGGTCATACCCATGGAATGCAATTCGGCATCGAACTGTTCGGCTTTCAATGGAGCCCGGTAAAATATATTTATCCGCAATGGGCCGGTCTTTATAAAAAGGAGGGAAAATACCTTTATGTAAACCGGGGTTTCGGGTTTTTAGGTTTCAGGGGAAGAATAGGCATATGGCCGGAGATTACGGTGATTGAGCTGAAAAAGAAGTAGTGTTATAGGTTGTAAGTTGAATGTTGCAAGTTGTAGGTTTTGCATGGTGTTATCACAATATTGCCCGGAAGATCAAGTGCTGTTAACTAACTATTTGTCTGAAGGAGAAATGAAAAAAGAGGTGTCATCCTGAGCCCCGTCGAAGGGTGAGCGCAGAGGCCTTTGCCCCATGCTAAGCTCCCGGCCGGAGAGCCCAACACACATGCTTCGAGCGCCTCAGCATAAACCTCAGCAGACATCCAAAATAATTTTGTCATGTTGAACGAAGTGAAACATCTTCTGCGTTTTTTTAAGTATGCGTCACGCCCTTCCTTCGCAAATTCCCACTATCCTCTTTTCTGCCTTTGCAAACCGAAACCGCTCCAGCCAATAATAAATGCGTCTTAAATTGAATCGATTTAGTGTTTGTAAAATATTGCTGCGCATGAAAACTTTGGAAGAAAATCCTGCACGTGCTTTACCTATAAAAGCTTTATTGCAGAACTTGACCGTAATATCACTCTAAAAAATATTCTTCAGCCCGTCAATAATGCTTTCAAAAAATGTAGGTATACTAAGGCCGTTGTGGTAATTAAAATACACAAAAATGGCGAAGATGATAATAGCTACAATAATAAACCGCTTAAACATATAAGCCAGCAAAAACAGCGCGCAGGGTATAGCCAGCAGTAATACCCAGCTGATGTGCAGCGGCATTAACTTATCATTATGCTTATAGATATAGTACAATATGCCGTGTGTGCCTTTATCGTCCTGGTGCTTGGCATATAAAAAAGTAGAAGTAGTAATTTTGTGCCGGTAAAAAGCAGTTCCCTTGTCAAAGGTTAGTTCTTCCTGAAATCCGTTCATAGTAAAGTTAAACACACCGTTCACATTTTCGCGGATATGGCCCAGCGTGTCAACCGCTATAACAGCCACCTCGTTTGTAGCAAAGGGGTTTTCTTTTACGGCAAAGTGATCTAAAGTAGCCGTTACCGTATCGGCCATTGCAAAACTCATCGTAATAATCAGTAAGGAAAAAAACAGTAATAACTTCTTCATATGGTAATAATCAGGTGCTATAAAAGTAGCATTTTTAAGCTATCGGTTTAATAAATAAATACTTAAATTGAGTATAGTGGCAAAGCTAACCCACAAAAAATAGGGTAGTAACAGCCAGCCCGCCGTTTTGCTGAACTTGCCAAACCATCGTATATTTAGCACAATCATCATCCATAGCAGTATGATCACCAGCAAGGCCCACAAAATTCCATGCAGGCCGAAAAATACAATCGACCACGAAAAATTAAGCGCTAATTGTATAATATAAACTGCTTTGGTGGTGGCATAGTTTGGCGTATTGTCCCTGCGCTCCCAAACCAGGTAAGCTGCTGTCGCTATCAGGATGTAGATAACCGTCCAAACGGCTGGAAATAGCCATAACGGCGGATCAAAGGCAGGCCTGTTGAGCGTGCTGTACCAACCGGCAATCTGTGGACGTATAAACAACGAAGCCACAAAACCAATTACCAGGGTAATAAGTAAGCTGATAAAAAAAGGGAAAAAGCGAAATTTATGACGGGCAGCAGTGGTGTTCATGAGTAAAAATATTAACTGGTAACAACGGTTACTGGTATCTGTTTCATTTATTGGTTATAACGTAATAAACGGAGGTGAAGTTAAACTATTCCATATTATTTTATCTAAACATTACAAACAATGTTGTACTATTGGCTGTAATATAAATCTGTATTAGCAACCTGAAAACATCCGGATTGGAGTATAATTTTTTATGAATGAATTGAGTATAGTGCTTGGCGCTGATCGTCCGGACCTTATCAGAGAAGAAACTTTACCGGCATTATTCAGCAAATCGGCGCAGGAATTTGCAGATAAAACAGCCCTTATTTTTCATGATGAATCTTTAACCTATGCCGAGCTCGACCATTGGAGCGATATTGTGGCTATTTACCTTACAAAAAAAGGGATCGGCCGGGGAGCTGCTGTTGGCGTTTGGTGGCAACGGGGCATAGAACTGCATGTTATTATATTAGGAATTGTTAAAGCCGGTGCTGCTTATGTTCCGGTTGATCGTGAGATCCCGGCCGAGCGTGTGGAAGTAATATTGCAGGAGGTTGGCGCAGCCGCCTGTTTCAGTATGCAACAGTTGAATGTGGCTTGCCCGATGCTGGCCCCACCGAAATCCTCTCCGGAAGGGAGAGCTTTAGAATTGAGCAAAGTTAAAGTCTCCCCAACCGGGGGAGATTTAGAGGGGGCGGGGGCTTTGCCGGATGATTGTGCTTATGTTTTATATACATCCGGCAGTACCGGTAAACCCAAAGGAATACCGATCAGTCACAAACAGATATGCCATTTGGTAAGATCGGAGCAAACAATTATTCAAATTAAGCCCACAGATAAAGTTTACCAGGGTTTTTCTGTATCATTTGATATGTGGTGCGAAGAAACCTGGATCAGCTATTTTGCCGGTGCTACCCTGTGGGTGGCAGATAACACCACTTCAAAAGCCTTTGATGAGCTAGCTGACACATTAAAACGGGAAAATATCACCATCCTGCATGCGGTGCCCAGTTTGCTGGCAGTGATAGAAGATAGCCTGCCAGATTTAAGACTGGTTAATGCCGGAGGTGAGGCCTGTACTCCACAGGTGCTGGCCAAATGGTCGAAAGAAGGGATGCAGTTCTTTAACAGCTACGGCCCAACAGAAACTACTGTTACCGCAACCATGGCCGCCCTTAAGCCCGGAGACCCTATTATTATCGGTCAGCCACTACCAAATTATAATTTAGCGGTGGTAGACGAAGCGATGAACCTGGTGCCGGTTGGCGAGGCCGGTGAGTTGGTAATTACCGGGCCGGGGGTATCAAACGGATATGTTAAACTGCCGCAACTAACCAAAGAAAAATTTGTAAGTAAACCCGCGTCCCTTGCAATGCTCCCGGGCAATATGGTTTACCGTACAGGTGATATTGCGATTATTAATAAAGATGGCAGCGTTGATATGCAGGGGCGTATTGACGACCAGATTAAATTACGCGGTTACCGGATAGAATTAGGGGAGATAGAATCAAAATTGAATGAGTTGGCGGGCGTACGGTCGGCGGCTGTTGCGGTAAAAAAAGATACCAGCGGGCAGGAGCACCTGGTGGGTTATGTGGTAACAGAAGGCCTGGCGTGTATTGAAGAAAACGTTTTTAGGGCGGAGCTTTCAAAAAGTTTGCCGTCTTATATGGTTCCATCAGCTATTATGGTGATGCCCGAAATGCCCCGGATGCCAAGCGGTAAAATAAACCGGAAGGCATTGCCGGTTCCTCCTTCGTTATCGGTCGATCTGAATAGTGCTGCTGAAACACTTGATATAGGCGCCCCTGTGTCTGACAGGATACTGGCAGTACTGCACCGTATATTTCCTAACCGTACGATTGATCCGTCCATGGACTTTTTCACTGATCTGGGTGGACATTCTTTGCTTGCTGCGGGTTTTGTATCACAGCTCAGACGCGACGCAGGCTTACCTAATGCATCGCTTAAAGATGTATACATTAATCGTCCATTAAGCAACTTAATAGAAGTTTGGAATACCAGGGCCGAAGCTAAGCCTAAGCCCAAACGTGTATTCAATAAAATACCTGCACTTCGGCATATAACCTGCTGGGCGGCACAAACCATAGCATTGCTGATCATTTACGGGTTGTTTGCCTTCCAGATATTTATTCCTTATTTGGGTTATTATTATGTTGACCAGGAAACCAATAATGTAGTTTATTCAATTGTTACTTCGTTACTGCTCTTTTCCTTTATACCACCCATATTTACCGCGTTATGTATTACCACAAAGTGGCTTGTTATCGGAAAGATGAAGGCAGGCGATTACCCGCTTTGGGGTACCTATTATTTTAGGTGGTGGTTTGTGAAAACTATGCAGCGCCTGCTGCCAGCTCAATTTTTAAACGGTACGCCTTTGTATCCTGCATATCTGCGCTTATTAGGTATGAACATAGCGTCCGATGCACAGATAAGTGAATTTACATTTGGCGCCGAGGATCTGATCACCATAGGCAGTGATGTAAGTATCAGTTCGCAAACAAATTTAAACAATGCTTTTGTTGAAGACGGTATGTTAAAGCTGCGCCCTATTACCCTGGGAGAGCATGCTTATATTGGCAGCAGCGCCGTTATTGCCGGTAATAGTCACATGGCCGCCTGGAGCGAATTGCAGGACCTGAGTTTTTTACAACCCGGTAAAACAATTGGTAGTGGTGAGGTATGGCAGGGCAGCCCGGCGCAATTAAAGGAGAAGAAAAATATTGAAGATCTGCCGCAGCCTTTAGCGGTTTCAACTTTTACCAGGCGGAAATATAAGGCGGTATTTATTTTATCTATCATGATTTTCCCCTTCATTATCCTGTTGCCCTTGCTGCCAACCATTATGGCAATAAATAAAATGGATAACTCCGCCGGAGATTACGATTTTACCTATTTGATCAATGCTCCTTTACTGGCGCTGTTATACATCATTCTTTTTGCCGCAGAAACAATTATACTTACCCGTTTATTACAGCGTAAAATAAAACCAGGAAAATATCCTATTTACAGCATGTTTTACGTGCGTAAATGGTTTGCAGATCAGCTAATGTCATTAAGCTTAATTGTATTGCATCCAATTTATGCAACAGTTTATGTCGCCAGCTTTTTCCGCGCACTGGGGGCTAAAATTGGTAAGGATACGGAAATATCAACAGCCAGCAGCGTAACTCATCCACTATTGGAAATTGGCGATGGCGCTTTTGTGGCAGATGCTGTTACGCTTGGCGAATCAGACGTTCGCGCACAGCAATTGATCCTTGATAAAACTATTATTGAAGGCAATAGCTTTGTAGGGAATAGCGCCCTGATCCCGCAAGGATATCACCTGCAGGGAAATATGCTGATAGGTGTATTATCAACTCCACCGGATAAGGAACAAATGGCAGCAAATAATGCAAGGGACTGGTTTGGTTCGCCGGCCATTCCGCTGCCCCGCAGGCAGGAAAGTAATCCTTTCCCGCCCGAGTTAACCATCCATCCAAAAATTGGCCGGAAGCTGGCGAGGAGTTTTGTGGAGTTTATACGCATCATCCTCCCCGAAAGCGCTATTATCTGTTGCTCCATTCTTTTTATCGCCTACGGGCACGACCTGGTGGTTGATGAACCTTTATGGAAGATCATTCTGTATTTTCCGTTTTATTACCTGTTTTATATGGGGATTCCGGCATTTTTGCTGACCGTTTTATTGAAATGGGTTTTTATAGGTAAGTATAAGGCTAAACAAAGGCCAATGTGGAGCTGGAATGTTTGGCGCAGCGAAGCCATCACGTCCACCTATGAAGCTTTATCTATCCCGTTTTTCCTTGAATATTTACAGGGAACCCCATGGTTACCTATAATGATGCGCTTGCTTGGGGTAAAAACAGGCAAAAGAGTTTTTATGAATACTACCGATATTACCGAATTTGACATGGTAACCATTTGCGATGATGCTGCATTGAATGCTGATTGCGGGCCCCAAACCCACCTCTTTGAAGACAGGGTAATGAAAGTAGGATCAGTAAAAATAGGGGCCCGGAGCAGCATAGGTTCCGGTACTATTATTTTGTACGATAGTGAGTTGGGCGATGATACCAATATTGAAGCGCTATCCCTTGTAATGAAAGGCGAACGCTTATCTCCGGGCACTGACTGGACAGGAAGCCCGGTAAAACCAGCATGAAATTGATAACCGTTTACTTGATATGTTTTTAAATATCAATTTTTCCGAAGGTGTTGTTCAATTTTTCCATTTTCGTATTTAAAATCCAGCGCATAGGTTTTTCCTCGCCTATCTTTATGGAATTTTATTTGTCGGTTATTATTTGTAAAAGTAAAAGCAGTTTGAGATACCGGATTTAAGCTAATTTTGTAGCCGTTTACGTCGGTAAAATATAATTGATGATTTTTAAGAGTTATCAGTCGTTCTTCATAATTCCCTATAAAATTTTTTAATTTGGCTGGCGTAATTTTTACAGGATGAAGTTTAGAATTAACAATAATACGAAACCATTTAGCTGATTTTATTACACTGGAGTCTTTAGAATTATTGATCAAATAGTCATAAGAATTTAACAGGGCACTAGATAAAGCGCATTCACTGTCACTTTTGATATTTGGTTTAACACCGATTTTTTCCCAATTTTTTCCGGTAATAGGATTAATTGCTCTCTTAAAAGGAATATTTGCTATAAAACCGTTGCTGATGCTATTTGAAGACGTCCAATGAGCAGCTCCACCGGTTGTTTCTCCAACAATTGTTGCCCTGTGTAAACTTTGAAGATCATATGAAAATTCTTCTGCTGCTGAATATGTACGTCTACTTGTTAATACGCAGATAGGTACCAAAGTAAATGAAGAATTTGGAATTTGCACAGTATTATATTGTGTGATTTTATTGTTCCATCGCTCGTAATAATCATTCAAGTGAGTTTTCTCCTCAAAAAAATAGCTGCAGATATATTTCACCATATCGGGATCACCACCGCCGTTTTCTCGTAAATCAATAATCAATGCGTTTGTGTTTTTTAAAAAGAAAAATGCGCTTCTTATAACACTTGCAGATTGTTCATTAACATCATAAAATTGATTTATTAAAATATAACTAATGTTGCCTTCCAATATTTCAACCTTAGAAAAGCCATAGTTTTTTTGTTTTTCTTCCTGCGTAATCTGCATCTGCCTTGTAACAGATTCCATATATGATTTGGTTCGCAATGATTTTTCAAAACCAGAATCATAATAAATGCGCATATGGAGATCACTGTATATCGCATTTAAATCTCCGTTTAATGCCTGTGCTAATGCATCTGGATCGTTAATTTTATTATATACGCCGCTTTTAAATTGCTCTTTAATATGATTGCTCATTTTAACGGCAGTGTCTAAATAAATATATTTTTTGAGCAATGCCGAGGATAAACTATCTACAATTTCGGCCTTAACGGCGGGTGTAAGTTCTGTTAACCGGATTTGCGCAAAGCATATTTTCCCCGATAGAAAAGGCCAAATGATTATAAAAAGCCATTTTTTATAACGCATAAGTAGTTTACTGATTTTATAAAAAGTGATAACTTAAATTAATTTTTAACCTTTATAAAGAGGTCTGTATTGTTTATAAGCAGCTGTGTCACTTTTTTATCCTTATCTCTTATAAACTTTATAGGCCAACCAATATCTCTTAGTTTGAAATTGTCATCCCATACATAATCTAAGGGTTTAGTAGCTCCATCCCACAACTGAGTACCCGAAAGATGCCCGTCTTTTAGCGTGATTTCAAGATAAAGAGTTTGTCCGTTAGTTGTAAACTGATATTTACCCAGGTAATCCTGCGGCGCAAGCGGTTTTATACTGTCAGGTAATGTGCTCTCGACCTTCGTCCATGCTACGTTTCCATTTACAGAAATTTGCTTAACTTTATAGTTTTTGTCTCTTAGAAATTTAATCGGCACTCCGTGGTTAGAAACAACAAAGTTATCGCCGGATATATGATCGAATATTAACGTCTGGCCATCGGATGATTTGGCACTTAATTTGCCGTTTTCTACATATACATTTGCGTATACTGTTTGTACACCCTGTATCATTTGGTATTTTCCGATGTATACTGTAAGGGAATCCTGTTGAGTACCATTTAGCTTACTGTTGATTTTTGTTTTCTCAATAGCAATGCAAAAAGTGGCCTGCATTAACATGAATAATGCTGATAATGTTAAGTATTTCATAATTTTTGTGGTTTGATCCATAAGAGGTGACATCCTTTGGCAAACAAAACAAGCGGTTTTAATATTGGCACCCTACTCAAATCAGGATTTGAGTAGGGTTTTTTCGGGAATTTGAGTCGATTTTGAATTGCTTTGATACTGGCTCGGGGTAATGCCGGTAAATTGTTTAAAACAACGCTGAAAAGTTGCCAGGGAATTAAAACCAGAGTCAAAAGCAATTGACGCAATAGTAAACCGGATAAAAGCCGGATCAGTAAGCTTTTTTTTAGCTTCCTGTATCCTGTATTCATTTACAAAATCGTTAAAGTTTTTTCCTACGTGCTGATTTAATAATCTGGAAATTGATTTTTCGGAAATACCAAGTTTATCAGCTAAAAAATCAAGTTTTAAAACCGGATTTAAATAGATCTCTTCTATTTCCATTAAAGTAACAAGCCGTCTTTGGTACTTAATAACGTCATTATCAGAGAAATAGACTTTAACAGATGGCTTATTGTATTCGACAACATCATCTATTGACATTTTGGTTTGCCGCATATAAGTTGACATGCCCACCCAATATGCAAATCCTATTGCAAGAATGGTCGTTGTGTATTTTAAACAATCAGCTAAATATGGTAAGGATAAATAAGCAAGAAATATAGTGATGCTCCATATTATGATTAAGGAGAATATTGTATATAATAATGTTTTTAACCATTTAATATCCTTAAGCTTATATGCTGAAATCTCCTTGTTAAAGTAATTGTCATGTACCATTTTGAAGCAGACGGCGGAATAAATTACAAATGAAAAAAAGAAGGGTAAGTTACCGGAATTACCCGATTCAAATAAAAGCGCCTGTTTTTCAAACGGGAGATACCAGTTTCTTACACCAGGAATTAATAAGAGCCCGCTAAAATGAAAAACAAAGGCTATTTGAGGCCCCATCTCAAAAAACAACGAAAAAAAATGTAAATAATCCTTACGTTTCAACTTTTTGCCTCCGAATAAAAGACTGCGCGTATAAAAGTATAAGACAGGACCTAATGCCATCCTAAGCTGTGGTATTAGAACGTATATTAACAAATATGTATTTGGAATATTTGATCTGAAAACTACCATCACTGCACTACTATATGAAAGCAAAAAAACGAATGTCGCCAACCAACGGTTACTGCTTATTTTTCTGGAAGAATAAAATAGCATTCCTGTTAATACAAGTCCCTGCAATGAAAGGAAAAGTATTAGAAAATCAATAAGGGTCAACGATATTTTCATGATAGCAAATCAATGATTTTTTTTAGTGACCTATACTACGAAATTTTTTAGAGTTTGTTAACCAC
This sequence comes from Mucilaginibacter sp., assembly GCA_028287865.1. Taxonomy (GTDB): domain Bacteria; phylum Bacteroidota; class Bacteroidia; order Sphingobacteriales; family Sphingobacteriaceae; genus Mucilaginibacter. Next base: position 17,393 of record JAQBOU010000215.1, read on the forward strand.
AACCATTTTTTGATCAGGTATCCGTACTGTTTAATCTGAATTATAAATTTATCCGGCTATTTTTCAAGTAGATACAACGATAAATAATATATTATATAATATCTATAGGAATTATAGATTTAATTTGTATGTTTGCATCAACAAATCGTTCTTTATAGCACTTATCAAGAAAGACTGAGGGAAAAGGCCCTGTGATGTCTTAGCAACCTGTATAAGTCAAAAGTATTTAGCATAAAGTCAAAAGTGTGAAATATCATACTTAAACTTCTAACTAAAGGCTCCAGACTTAAGAAAAGGTGCTAACTCCTGCTCCGCTTGCGGAGAAAGATAGGTTAACCCAACCCTCCGGTCTCCGATAGTGATTAAATAGTTTTTTTTAAAGTCGCGTGACCGAGAGGATAGGTGGGAGTCTGCAAAACCCCTTACGGCAGTTCGAATCTGCCCGCGGCGTCAAATATTTTGACTGATCTCAAATATCAATTCAAACTTTATTGGTTATAAGTATGAGAGTCCCTTTAACTGGGGTTGTTCATAATAAAAAGGCTCAAAGCCATCATCGGCTAAAGTACAGCTCACCAGCATAGAGGTAAACATAACGTTGCCAAAAATGTTGGCTATAGCGGTATCTGCAGCATCACGTCCGGAAGCTATTTTGATTAAACCATTAAGAGGAACAAGCCTGGTTGCGTCAAATAAAACCCAGTCGCTGCCAATATAGGCTTCAAAACAAGCATGGAAATCGGCAGGTACTAAATTATAGGCATATCCGGTAAAATAGCGTGCCGGTATGGTTAAGGCGCGGCATAAGGCAATACCTAAATGTGCAAAATCGCGGCACACACCCGCTTGTTCGGTCACTGTATCAAAAGCTGATGTTTGCGAATTAGTGAAGCCGCTTAAATATTGTACATTTTTATGGATCCAATTAGTAAGTGTTACTACTTTTTCAAAAGGATTTATAATATGGCCAAAAAGGTTGTTGGCAAGCCGGTATAGTTTGTCGCTCTGGCAGTACCTGCTTGGGTAAAGATACGGCAACACCGTAGGCTCCATGCGGGCCACTGGGATTTCTTCTATCCGGCTAAAATCTTTTATTTCACAAAAATTATCAATGGTGGCTTTATAGGTAACCTTAATGGTGGATGAATCTTCAATTTCAAATCTGATAAGCCTGTTTTCGCTTTGTGCTGATACCAATTCCTCAACCTTAATATAAGGTTCAATAGTAAACACTTCACTTATAACAGTTTGATGTTGTGTCCGTAATGCGTGTATGTTCAATATTATAGTGCCCGGTGAACGGGCAGTATATTCCATTTCGGTGAAAACATCAAATTTCATATATAATTTATCAATAATATCATTCTAATTTATCAAAAGCGGCATCCATCCATTCTTCGGATATGTGTCCAAGCGCAGCTTTTAATTCTTCGGCCCATTGGGTCGAAATATACTCCAGATCTTTTTTCTCGTACCGTTTTTCAATAATATGAAAGCTGTCTTTCCGGTATAAAGCTACATCAATCGGAAAATCAACATTATTTGAACTTACCCGCGTTGAATCAAAAGATAGAAACCCCGTTTTAAGCGAAAGTTTTAAACTTGAATTTTCATCAAGTATACGGTTCAGTATAGCCTTTCCATGACCAGAGTTTCCAATAATTACGTATGGTGCTCCCTGCCCAAGCTCAACCCAGTTTCCTTCCGGATATAACAGAAAAAGTTTATGTTCACCATCATCTTTGAGTTGCCCGCCAATTATTGTGTTCAGATCGAATTTAAATCCTGCTTTTTCTAACGATGCTTTATCCTCTTGCGCAACTCTTTTCACCTGTTCGCCAAAAGCATTTACTGCTTTGTATAGCTTATTGTATTCTGTAGTCTCAGTTAATTCCTTAAAATAAACAAGTGCCTTATCTCTTACAGACCGTAAGCCGCTTGTCATGATAAAAAGTGAAAAATTGTCTTTTTGTTCTATCGTAATTTTCTTTTTAACAGTCGTATCAGTTCCTGATGTAATTCGGGTATCGGCAATAGCTAATAAGCCTTCTTTAACCTTTATTCCTAAACAGTAAGTCATTTTATAATTGTGGATGTGTTATCAATTTCAATGCTGCCAAAATACCTAAATAAAGGAGAAATAGAAATGTTAATTGTCGGCCTTGAATTTGATGCAAACTTAATAAACCTACTCCAATCTAACCAAATAATAGCTAATGAACCATCATCATAATTTCGTAAGGTTAGATAGGATTACAGATGCTTCAAAAATAAATTATTGCTATTTAAAGGAATTCACTGCCGTTCCCACCAATTCTTTTGTATAAATGCTCCAGGCGGTCATTACTTGACTATCAGGAATAAATTCACCTGGCGAAAAGTCACCTTTGCCAACAATATAGTTACAGGGGTAAGGTAATACATCGACCTTTTCTTTTTTAAAGATCATAAGTGAGCGCCTCATGTGAAAGGCAGAAGTTACCAATATATAAGGTGGCTGAAGACCCTTTTTTATAAGTATCGCTTTTGAAAATGCTGCATTTTCTATGGTATTGCGGCTTCGGTTCTCAATTAATATACAGCTATCGGGTACTTTTAATTGTAACAGTTGCGTTTTAACCCAGTCGCTTTCTTCAAAATGATCGGGGATTAAACTGCCATTGCCGCCGGAGATAAGAATATGAGACACCTTTCCCGTAGCTAATAATTTCAGCCCTTGTATAAATCTATCCGCTGCGCCGTTAAATGCACCATTTCCTTTTGCATCTTCTCCGGCAAAGCCACCCAAAACAATAGCACAGCTGTATGAACCTTTATTTTTTAAGGGTACGGGTTTGATATCCCAATATTTAGCATACTGATCAAGTATAAATGGATTGGTAAACAGTAGCAGTAATACGATTGATATAATTAAGGACTGGCGTTTTTGCTTTGTTTTTTTAACCATTAAAGCAGCGATTAAAAAAACTAAAATCCAGGTAAGCGGAAGAATAAATATTAGAAGGAGCTTTGAAAATATAAAATACATGAAAGGTGAATTTTTCATAAAAATACCTTTTTTAACAACTAAAATAGGTAGAAATAAATAAGGCTCTATTCGCTTCTTTAATGGATTGGACGAACTGCCATACTGTTGTCATAACTCCCGGTGTGAAAGAATTGATTATTTGAATTGTAACGGATTGATTACATTCGCCGAAATTTATTGAAACGGTATTGATATAGCTTGAATTATACTAGTGCCGGTCTTTGGGCGTATATGAATGTATTCTTAAGATTAAGCATATTTGTTATCCTTTTAATATTGGCCGGGCCATTGTTTGCACAAAACAGGCAGGTTCCTATTACCACAATACCCGTTAAGCCTAAAACGGGTACAACCAAAGATACCGTTGTTACTGATACAAGCAAGTTAAAGCAAAAGGATATTGGCGACATATTAAAAAAACTGTTAGGTAGTAAACTCTCATCACAAAAAGTTGATTCTGTAACTTCAAAACCATCAATTTCAATTGTTCCGGCCTTTGGTTATACCCTGGTTTCAAAATTTGCAATTGTATTATCTGGTAATGTAGCTTTCCGTACAGGCCCCCAATCCCGGATTTCTACAGTGATAGCAAGCACTTCATATACGCAAAACAAGCAGTTTACCTTACCGGTACAAACCAGCATATGGACTAAAGACAATAAATACAATTTTATAGGGGATTACAGGTTTTTTAAATATCCCCAAAGCACCTTTGGATTGGGCAGTGCTTCCAATATAAACAATGAAGATCCAATGGATTATTCTTATTTCCAATTTTATGAGACCGTATTACGCCATATCAGCGGTAATTTTTATGCCGGACTTGGCTATATATTAGATGATCACTGGAACGTATCAGACAGAGGAAATTTAAATGGCACTCCTTCCGATTATATGGCGTACGGCAAAACGGCTCATTCAGTAGCGTCAGGTTTTACTTTTAATGCCTTATTAGATTCGCGCGACAATGGCATTAATCCAACAAATGGTGGGTATGCCTCATTACAATACCGGGATAATTATGGATTTTTAGGAAGTACCACCAGCTGGAGGTCACTTATCATTGATGTACGTAAATATTATAAATTCCCGGAAGGATCTGACAATGTGATTGCTTTTTGGAACTATGACTGGCTGATATTAAGCGGGAAACCGGCTTACCTTGATCTTCCCAGTACGCAATGGGACGCAAGCTCTGCTGTTGGCAGGGGATATATACAAGGCAGGTTTCGGGGAGCCCAATTGGTTTACCTCGAAAGTGAATACAGGTTTAAATTGACTAATAATGGCTTGTTAGGCGGTGTAATATTTTTAAATGGCGAATCATTTTCCGCGGCTCCGGGTACAAAGATGCAGGCCGTGCAACCTGGATTTGGACCAGGTTTACGTATAA
>JAQBOU010000217.1 GCA_028287865.1 Mucilaginibacter sp.
TTTTGGCTTTAGTATTAATTAACGTTAATTGTAATTATTATATTATTTCTAATATAAATTGTTCTTTTTTAAATCAGCAATTTCCATTGGCGTGATCTTCACAATTGCCTTCGACTGAACATTGGTAATGTTCAGTTCATCAAGTGCCGAAACCAAATTTTCGTAAGTTGATTTATCACTTGGCTTTATCAGAACAATCATGAAATTATTTGGTGCAGCATGCGTAGCCAAAACATTTTTGCCATTTTCAATCAACGCTTTCCTGATCCCGTTTTTGCCGTAACTATCAACTGTAGGTGCTGATTTACCTGCTTCACCCATATACCATTCCAACTTATTGTGGCTGCCTAATAAAATGGTCATTGTACGGGTAGCGGCTACCGGCAAATTAGACTGTGGTACAGACGTATCAGGTACGGCAAGGTCCATTGCCTTTGGTTTACTAAGCGTAGTAGTAAACATAAAGAAAGTGATCAATAAAAAGGCAAGGTCAACCATCGCTGTCAGATCGACGCGTGTGGAGGCCTTTTTGCTTCTTACCTTCCCGCCCTTATGTTTACCCCCGCCGGAGGTATCTAATTCTGCCATAGTTTTATTTTTTTGGTGCTGCTCTTAATGTCGTGATTAAATTAAATTTAAAAATCTTCTGCTTTCCTAACATAGTTATAACTGTGTTAAAAGCGGGATATTGGTCCAGCCGGTCTCCTTTTATCGCTATAGCCATCGCTTTATCATGTAAAGCCTTGTCTGCCTGCCGGGACGTGAGTACCCAGTTGGAAAGCTCATTATTATTGGTAGTATCCACAGGGATGCCTGGCTGCTGAAATGTTTTCTTATCGTCAGTTGTCAGGTTTAAAAATTGTTTCATCTGGTTCATCGGAACGCCAAATACTTCTGTTGTAGAAAATTTGGTGACTTCCTCCGGCGTAAATGTAACATGGTATTTTTCACCCATAGTTTTTAAAGCTTCTGCACGAACGTCAGTACCTGCAACAGCATAGAAAATTTTGTTTTGCTTTCCGATAGAGATGGTGCCAACGTTATCGTCCGGTATCTGTATTTCTTTTGATGATGCGGGCACTTCTGCCTTTGACGGATCATCAATTTTAGGTTTCGCTGTCAATATAAAAAAGGTAAGCAACAGGAAGGCCACATCGCACATGGCTGTCATATCAATTGCTGTGCTTTTCCTGGCAACTTTTACTCTGGGCATATTTTTTTATTTTAATGTAAATTGTATAAATGGATTATACTATTCCCGGTGAATTTGTGCTAAAGATCAAAAATTCACCGGGATAAAAACCAAGCAACAGCGTGTTGATTATTTTTTGTGTGATGCAGCGAATGTTTGTACAATGCTGAAGCCTGTTTCATCAATAGCATATGTAAGGTTATCAATTTTTGATGTAAATACGTTATACATAACAATTGAAAGCGCTGAAGTACTGATACCCAATGCTGTATTAACCAACGCTTCAGAAATTGATGCAGAAAGTGCAGTTTGATTTGTTGCACCTGCAGCCGCCAATTCCGCGAAGGCGTTAATCATACCAAATACTGTACCTAACAGCCCGGTTAATGTACCAATTGATACCAGGGTTGCAATAATAGTTAAGTTTTGCTCCAGCATAGGCATTTCCAAAGCAGTTGCTTCTTCAATATCTTTTTGGATTGCCAACGATTTTTGATCGATGGTTAAATTTGGATCACTTTCCATTTCGCGGTATTTTTTCAAACCCGATTTGATCACATTAGCTACAGAACCTTTTTGTTTGTCGCACTCAGCATTTGCTGCATCGATGTTTCCAACATTAAGGGCGCTTTGTACTTTTCTTACAAATACGTCAACGTTTCCTGTACCCGATGCCTTGCCGATAACAACAAAACGCTCTATAGAGAAAACAATTACCATTAATAAATACGACATAATAACTGGTACTAAATGACCACCTCTGTGTATTTGTCCAAATAAATCAGTTGGACGGCCGAGAAGTACATCGCCACCTTCATAATGACTTGAGTCACCCAATATAAAAATGAAGATTATGATTGCAACTACAATACAGAGTGGAATAGTCAGCGTTGCAAACATGCCTGATGCAGCTGGCTTTTCGGTTTTAACAGGACTAGTTGGTTTTGTTGGTACGTTTGCCATTACTTTTAGTTTTTAGTTTTAGTTTTTAGTGTATAAATATAAGTTTATTAAATGCGAATTTTTAGCGAATAACAAAAATAGAATTTTAATGAAATAAAAAAACTATTTATGATATTCTTTATAATTTTTTAATACAAACTTTATCCGGTTAGTACATACGGTGGGTACATAACGTTATAAAATAAAAATTGTGTTTTATACAAACAATTTTTTGCAATAAAACCTATTTTTTTTAATAATAACAAACAATACTTTATAAAAATTATGTTACTAAGCAGATATTGTGACATTTGAGCCCCAATTTATAATTTCGGGACTACAATGAGCATTATGTGGTTCAAAGTTTTTACAAATAAAATAGCGGGCTTGCATGTCTTTCACACTAACTGTCAGCATTTAGCCCCGGCATTTTTAGGGTTACGCAAATGGTCGGGTATGTTGAAGCTCACAGGCACGTGCAGGTTGAACACCGGATGTACCGTGTGTTTCCAATATCAACTTCACCATTAAGTGTTGCGGTCATCTTAGCTTTGGTATATTTAAGCTATATTATTTGCCGGTTAAATATGGTCCGCCAATCCCGCCGATGTTTATCAACCACAGGTTAACGTTGTGCTGCTTTATTTTATTGCCCGCCAATGGCATAAACAACCAGACTCAATGATAGAAATGTTTCAACCAAAATATGCCGAAAAGTTTAGCTGAAGGCGTTGCTAAGAAAAGTCTTAATGATCCACTGGCTAATGGCCCAAGGAACAAGGTTATCCGCCAGCTTTTTTAGCTTTATAACCGTCGGCAAGCAGCAGTGTTAATACTTTATCCCTGAAATCGCCTTGTATCAATATTTCGCCTTCTTTAACTGAGCCGCCAACGCCGCATTTTGATTTTAGTTTTTTACCGATAAGTTCCAGATCAGCGTCAATCCCGATAAAATCAGTAACGCGGGTAACCAGTTTCCCACCACCTTTACGATCAAGATAAATTTTAAGATTTTGCTGCTGGGGAGGAAGCGTTTGCGCAGATTGACTCTTGTTTTCCCGGTATTGAAAATCTGGGTTTGTGGAATATACTACGCCTGTGAAATTTTTTTTTGCCATGTTTTGTTAAGTCTTAAGTCTGCAGCCTAAAGTGGTAGGTCCAAACGTAGTTTATTTCATTAGCTCAAATAACAAAAGTTAAATTACAATACTTCTACTTAAGGCTCAAAGCTTTTTTATAACTGTTTCCCACAATAACCTTCAGTGAACCGGGGATTACTTCAATAAAATTATCGGCGCCGGTTATTTGAGGTTCTCCATCGAGATGAACCGGACCCGGGCTGTTTCGTTTGACATTAATTTGCTTGCCACGAATGATTTCGACATATTTAGTCTTGTCGCTTGTTTTTGTGAGCATACGCACGCCCATCTCAACAAACCGCCAAAGCGGAAAACGTTTAATTACACAGATATCCAATAATCCGTCCTGAACGGACGCGTTTGGTGAAATATGCGCATTATTGCCATATTGTGATGAATTTGCAAAACTCAGCATAAACGCTTCGCGGCTAAAGGCTTTACCGTCAATTTCAAGTTGGTAAGTTTGTGACTTATATTTGGCTATCTCTTGTATAGACGATTTTAAATAAGTAAAAAAGCCCCGTTTCCGGGTATGAGAGAATACTTCGCTGATATGCGCATCAAACCCCATCCCCGCCATATTAAAAAAAGGTTTTCCGTTCATTTTTGCCGAATCTATTAGTTCAATATGCCCGGTACTAAGCGTTTTAATGGCTTGTTCGGCATTCATTGGTATTCCCAGGAAACGGGACAATCCATTACCTGATCCAAAGGGGATAATGCCCAACGGTGTGTCGGTGCCAACAATAGCCGAAGCCACCTCGTTAACGGTGCCATCTCCTCCCACAGCCACTATGAGGTCAAATTTATTTAATGCTTCCTTGGCAATTTGGCTTGCATGTGCAACGCCATCACTAAAAACAATAACCGCAGTAAATGCGTCAGCATCAAGATGTTTATCGATCAGTTCCGGAACGCCTTCCTTTTTTTTTCCTCCTGATATGGGATTAATAATAAATAACGCTTTCCGTTTCAATTAAATAAATTTTGCCGCCAAAAGTAAATGTATTTTCGGCTTTTGTAAAAATTGTTTTATTTTAGCCGGCTGAATGTGGACTGATTTAATGTCCGAACCGGTAGTTATCGGTGCCGGCTGGATTGCAACCACGTAAAAAAGTGCTAAAACCATGCTTCTTTTTACTGCGATCTTTCCAAATTATCCTGTTTCGTACCGTTTATAGTTCAAAATAGCAGGAATGCGAATTTGTTTTTACAATTTAATTAAATCATTATAAAATTATGTCATACCTTTTTACTTCTGAATCTGTATCAGAAGGACACCCGGATAAAGTAGCCGATCAGATATCGGACGCTTTAATTGATAATTTTTTAGCTTTTGACCCCGAATCTAAAGTAGCTTGTGAAACGTTGGTTACTACCGGACAGGTTTTTTTAGCCGGAGAAGTAAAATCAAAAGCTTACCTTGATGTTCAAAAGATTGCCCGTGAGGTAATTAATAAAATAGGTTATACCAAGGGCGAATATATGTTTGATGGCAGCTCTTGCAGCGTATTGTCAGCTATTCACGAACAATCTCCGGATATTAACCAGGGTGTTGACCGTACCGCCAAGGAAGAACAGGGAGCAGGAGACCAGGGTATGATGTTTGGGTATGCTACCATCGAGACTGACAATTACATGCCGCTGGCTCTGGATATCGCCCATGCATTATTAATTGAGTTAGCTGTTGTCCGCAGGGAAAATACGGATATTAAATATTTACGTCCGGATGCAAAATCGCAGGTAACACTGGAATATGATGATGATAACAAGCCTGTTCGTATTGATACTATCGTTATATCAACCCAGCATGACGATTTTGATGAAGAGCAAACTATGCTTGCAAAGATTAGCAAGGACATTATCAGCATCCTTATTCCGCGCGTTAAAGCAAAATATCCTAAGTATGCCCATTTCTTTGGCGATGCTATTAAATACCATATAAACCCAACCGGTAAATTTGTTATTGGCGGCCCGCATGGGGATACCGGTTTAACAGGCCGTAAAATTATTGTAGATACATACGGAGGCAAAGGTGCTCACGGTGGCGGCGCTTTCTCCGGAAAAGACCCATCAAAGGTTGACCGCTCTGCAGCTTACGCTACACGCCACATTGCCAAAAATTTGGTGGCAGCCGGCATTGCCGACGAAGTGCTGGTACAGGTATCGTACGCTATTGGTGTGGCGCAACCCATGGGTATTTATGTAAATACCTACGGAACAGGTAAAGTTGGATTACATGACGGCGAAATTGCTAAAAAAGTGGAAGCCATATTTAATATGACTCCTTACGCTATCGAAACCCGCTTTAAATTGCGTAATCCCATATACAGCGAAACTGCTGCTTATGGCCATTTCGGAAAACCAAGCCAAACAGTGACCAAAACATTTGTAAGCCCCGATGGTCAAAAGGTGGTTACCGAGGTTGAACTGTTTACCTGGGAAAAGCTGGACTATGTGGATAAGGTAAAAGCTGCTTTCGGTATTTAGTTCAATTGATTTGAAAGTTTGAAAATGTGTTGATTTGAAGATGGTTAAACATTGAACAATCAAATGCATTTTCAAATTTCAAATTACCAAATCAAAATCCCTCTTTTCTTATACTGATAATATCTTTTTGCCCTGCCTGTGCTTCCACAGGTTAAGGGATTGTAATCATTGCTTTTTTTGTCGAGGAACAGGCTTCTCCATTGACTTGATGCTTTTCCCAATCCAAAGGTGTCTTTATCAGCTGCGGATCGATTCTTTAAATTACAATAATTCCCAATAAAAAAAGCTGTCCCTTTTGAGACAGCTTTTTTAAATTCGAATTTACATTGCAGGATTTGCGGTTATAGTAACAGGTATGCTTATTTTATCCCAGTCCATGCTAAAACCATTATGGTTAATTACGTATACCATTCTTTCATGCATGGTTGTTTCTTTTGGAGTAACCATTACACGCAATTCATCTTTACTTTGGTCATATTTAAATGCGCCCCATTGTTTTGCAGTTTTATTGAAAATTACTGTCCATTGTCCTTTTTCCTCAGGAATTACAAAAAACGAGTAAGTGCCTGCCGGAAGCGGTTTTCCTTCAACCAGGATACCTTTATCAGTGGTAAAGGTAGTAGCCTCATTGGCGCCAGCTCTGTAAACTTTCCCGTAAGGTTCAAGTCCGCCAAAAATTTTACGGCCTTTTACTGATGGGCTGCCATACCATATTTTGATATTGGCGCCTGCAACCGTTCCGCTTACACTATCGCGGGGGCTTGCCAGGGGTTTCGTCTCTTTTTGCGCAAATGCAATTGTTGATGTTAAAAAGGCACATAAAAAAAATGATATGGCCTTTAATTGAAATGATCTTTTCATAATATTATTTTTAGTGGTTTAAAGTTAATTGTAGTGCAAAGGTAAACTGAAATTCGGCATTTTACCTATACCACCTTGGATTTTAGCTTCAGTTATCTTTTAAATTCTTAAAACTAATTCATCATTTAAATGTTTTTACTTTAAATCATATTGCAGTTAGGAATTGACCGAAAGGTTAAACAATTGTTGTGATTTTGGCCTCATGTCTTTGGGCATGGGGTTTTTTTGTGCGCTTTTCTGAATGATAACTCCTGATTTTTATAAGAATTATTTAATAGTTTAAGCTATATATTTGCCCAGTATTGAAAGCCGGACGGTCGATCACCTATTAAATGAAGGACACCAACAAATTATTTTATCTTTTTTTATTTGTATTGGCGCTTGCCATAAACTTTGCAGGCCTTAATGTTAAGTTCTTTACAGATGATCAGGGTTTGTATGCATCCATCGCTAAAAATCTTATTTATAAAAAAGATTTTTTTCAGCTGTACAGCTATAACCTGGATTGGCTCGATAAGCCACACTTTCCATTCTGGATAATAATGCTCAGTTTTAAAATATTTGGTATAAATACATGGGCTTACCGTTTACCAGCTTTGATATTTTTCGTGATCAGCCTGATTTATACCTGGCTTTTTAGTCGTAAATATTATGGTTGGGAAATAGCCACTATGGCTGTTTTAATATTAATGACAGCCCAGCATGTATTGCTTTCAAACGCCGATGTCAGGGCAGAACCCTACCTGATGGCCTTGATAACTGGCAGCATCTACCACATAACATCCCTGGAACAACGATGCACATTTGCCGATATGTTTTTGGCGGCGTTGCTTACAGCCTTTGCTATCATGACAAAGGGATTGTTTGTTATAACCGCCATTTACGGTAGTTTAATAGGGGATTTAATTTTTCAAAATAAGTTTAAAGAATTGTTTAAGGTTAGGTGGCTATTACTTTTGCTGCTTACATTTATTTTTACGCTGCCTGAATTTTATGCATTATACATTCAGTTTGATCTACACCCGGAAAAAACAGTTTTTGGGCAGCATCATGTTTCCGGTATAAAGTGGTTTTTATGGGATAGCCAATTTGGTCGTTTTGTTAATAACGGCCCTATTAGTCGTAAAGCTTCAGGGAGCATATTCTTTTACTTGCATACCTTACTTTGGGCATTTGCACCGTGGTGCCTGTTATTTTATTACGCCGTTTTTAAGAATGTAAAAGATATCTGGCATCATAAAAAACTTAAAGAATATTATTCTTTAAGCGGAGGAATGTTATTGTTCCTGTTATTTTCATTATCACGCTTTCAGCTGCCTTTTTATACCAATGCTGTTTTTCCTTTATTTGCCATCATTACAGCCCCATTTTGCTATAACCGGTTAACCAGCTTTGGAAACCAATTCAGATTAATTGCTCAATGGGTGTTTATAATATTATTACCTGTAGCAATCATTTTGTTCAACTTTTTCTTAAAGCCGCTTCACTACTTTTTATTTGCTGTTGATTGTGTTTTTCTGGGTGTGTTATTTTTTCTTATCACTTCTAAAATTAAAGAACCCTATATAAAAGTTTTCTTTCTTAATTGTGCCGCAGCTTTATTTGTTGGCTTTTATCTGAATACTGTTTTTTATAATGAAATTACGCCCTATAAAGGTGAAATAGCGGCGGCGCAGTATACCAATCAAAAACCATTTGACAATTTCCACATTTACTCGTTAAAAGCCGGAAATAATATATTTCAATTTTATTGCAAAAGGCCGGTTGATATAATCCCTCTTGAACAATTTAACAAGTTTAAGCCCGATGGAATTTCTTTTTTTTATGCTAACCGGCAATCGGTTGACTACCTTACTCAAACTCATGCCAACTTTAGAATAGTAAGGTCATTTATTAATTATCCGCAGGAAAACATACTTCCAGCGTTTATAAACAAAGCAACAAGATACAAAGTGCTGGACAGTGTTTACATAATTGCCAAACCCTTGTAAAACAACAAATGCAACTCAATGAAGCTGCATTTATTGCTTAATAATTGTTTATATTATTGAACTTTATAATGAAATACATGCCTGCCTAAATTGCCATTAGTATCAATTCCTTCCACTACCACTCTGTAAGTACCTGTTCCATCGGCGTTAAAATAACTGAATGAAGCATTCCCCGCTGCATCTGTAATTACATTAGGTTTCCAGAACACAGTAGTGCGTAAATCGGGTAGTTTACTTACAGGCTGACTGGCGTCATAGCTGGGCAAATAAAATTCACGTGCTTTGTAAAAACCCAGTGGAGTGATAGAAAAAACGCCGGGCGATATTTCCTTGTCAATGGCAAGGGCATTCGAACCGCCGCGTTTTGTTGTGATAACCATTACCCCGGCGCCACCGGCTACGCCATATATTGCCGCATTATTCCCTTTTAAAATTTCAACAGTTTCAACAGTGGACGGACTGATATTGTCAATATTTGAATTGCCACCTGTATTTCCATCTACTACAATTAGCATTGGCTCAGATGCCATGCCCCCACCAGTAACAACCTGGTTGTTTTTAAGGTAAGCCACCCCATTTACAAAATCAACTCCTCGGGCAACGCCATTCAAAGCAGTTGATAGCAGGGGAGCAGATTTAATATCATTTCCTATAATTACCTGGTCGGCATGCCCGGGTCCTCCTAAATTAGATGATATATAATTGTCGTATCTTTTAGGACTGATAACCTTGTCATTTTTTAATATTGAGTTTGATTCATTACTCGCTGTTATAACTCCCTGCATTTGGTTATTGCGAAATGAGGCGAGAATATCCGCATTTGCATTGTACCGTGCCTCTATTGGATCTGCCGAACTTATAACAGGTCCGGGTGCGTCTTTATCTATTGTTAATACAGCTGCATTCTTACCTGAACCAGATGATGTTTTTAAAACAAAACTTGTTCCGCTCTGATAATCTATTTTTGCAAAACGAAAATGGCCATGTGCATCTGTTTTCTCGGTTAAAGCTAACGGAAGCAACACAACTTTTGCATCAATTATCGGAGTGCCGTCTTTAGTAGCCAACGTGCCTGAAATATCCAGGTATTGTTCCGGGTTATGTGAAATTGCAGCGGTAGTATTATCGCTCAATAATTGTTTCCAAACAAATCTGCGATAGCCCTGCGTTAACATAAGTGCATCAAGATTTGAACGTGTCTCTTTGGTTACATTTGCAAAATAATAGTTTGGCTTTTCAACGTATCCTTTTAAATCAGATGTCAGCAAAAGATAGGATAGTATCGTGTTCTCTGAATTTTCATCAACCATTATCTTGCCTTCATCGACTACCGACACTGAAAAAAATCCGGTTACGGGATTGCCATCTTTGTTTTTAGCATTCATATTAAGCTGAACATTTTCACGTTTGGCATAATCAGGTTTATTGGTGTTAAGGGAAAGGTTCAATAGATCTGGATTTTGTATAAATACCAGGCGCTCATTTAACGGCTCGCCCGTTTGCGATAATACAGAAACTTGTAAAATACCTGTCCTGAAAGTATTTGATGGCAAATCAAGGCCCAGTACCTCATTGTCAAGTTTGGTGTTTATGGTACGTATCGCTCCGGCCCAATAAATTAGCAAATTAAGCTGCTTATTCAGGTTTTCTTTATAATAGGCCCTGTTTGCCTTGATTTCAATTGATATTTTCGACGGATCGTTTGTATTAACAGACAAGGTGATTCCTTTAGTCTCGGCAGCAGGCAGATCAACTGTGCTTTGCAAGCCATTGGCAAAGGTTACTTTTGCTTTATATTTTCTGCCTTCTTCAGGCAATATATCGAATGCTCCCATTCCAAGGTGACTGGAGTTAATTTTTGCAATTTCTTTATTTGCATCATCAACCACTACACCTTTAACATCAATGCCTAATCCATCAGGGCCAACTGCTTTAAAGGCAACTTTTGAGTGAATATCAACAACCATGTTCCCCCCTTCAGGGAAAAACTGGATTGCCGGTTGCCCGCCTGTTTTTGCTGCTTCACTTATTCTGTCAACACTATTTACTGAACTAACTGAAATATACTGCTCAAAAAAGTTTGGTTCTTTTTCATTCCGCATCCATTCGGTATAGGCCCTGATGCGATAGGTCCCTTTTTTCAAAGTACCAGGTAAGCTAAAATCACCCCAGCCAACGCCATTGTTTAGCTGCAACAGTTCAGTTTGTATTATAGTATTATTTGGATCAATAAGGTCCACATGCAGCATAGCGCTAAAATTGGTCAGGTCATGCCGCTCACCTTTAACAACATAAGCCTTAAAATAAATGGCGTCGCCAGCTACATAGTAAGGATATGGCCTGTCAAAATGCAGATAGACTTTCTCGGTGATATGATCGGTTAACAAGGCCCTTAATTTTGAAACCGCATTCTTTATTACAGCGCTATCGGTTTGGCAAAGTGCGATTGTTTGAAAAGAAAGTATTAACAATGCTGTTGAGAAGAGTGTTTTTTTCATGACTTAAAAAGATAGGTTCCTAATAATACGATGTTTAAATGAATAACATTTTATTCATTTGCCATAGATAAACAAATCGCAAAGCGCACAAAAAAATATTAAATAATTACTCAGGGGTTGTAACGGTAATGTAAATTGGTTTATAATTGGCAATATAAATGTATATATCTTTTGTGAAAGAAAGAATACATTTATGATAATATATTATCAAATCAAAACCTCCTCTTTATAATAAAGAATTTAGAGAAATTGGTGACAATCAAAAATCCCAGCTATCACTGCCCTAATTCGAGGCAAATAAGGGGTTATTTACGGTCCCTGCAAACAGGATAAGGCCACTGCTCATTTCCCGTATTACAAATATGAAAGGATGATCGATGACCGTTGGCGGCGGGTTGTATACAGCAGTGGCCCCTATGATAACCGCTGTTACAGCCGCAGCTGTGGTGCCTGATTCGTCTACATCCACAAATGCCTTATGTAAAACCTGGCTTATTTGCAGGTTAGCATTTGGACTGATAAGCGAAAAGTCGGCATTCTTAGAAAATGCGATACTCATACCCAATGAACTTAAAGCGTTATTAAGATTTATATTGTAACTGAATTTGAATTTTGGAAGCTTTAATTCGGCTTTAGAAGGCACCAGGCCGGCCATCCATGTTTTCCATTTTACAGAATCAATTGTGGGAGCTAATTGTTGAACTGTTTTGCTGCCAGCCGGCATTATAATTACCATACTGTATTTATTATTGATATAGGGCAGTTCAAAAACATTCGCATCATTGTCATCGTATCGCTTAAAATCAATAGTTCCGTCCATAAAATCGGTTTGTACGGTGCTGTTGTTAGTCAGGTAAAAAGTTCTCTTTGCGGTTTTCAAAGCATCGAACTTCTCATTCCAGGTGCTTTTAAAATAAATGGCATTAATAAGGTACATCCTGTCATCTGGAGAGATTTGACCAATAATTGATGGGATTGCACCGTTGGTTTGCGTTAACACCCAATTGTTTATTGTAGTTAGTGATGATGGGTTATTAAAATCAAGCGATTGTATTTTTGCATTGTAGTTGGTACTGTTGGTTTGTATAAACTGCGGAAGCACACTTAAATCGTTCCTATACCAAATGGAGTTAACTATTTTTAAAGTGCTGTTCGGATCAAGCAGCGGCAGGTCTATTATCAGCGTGTGGAGATAGCTGTTTACCTGGTTTAGCGTAAATCCGTTAAAATTTAAGGTATTATTTATTGCTGTTAATGTTTGTCCGTTGCTTCCATTGTTGGTCATGCCCAAAGCAAAGCTTATGCTTAAGGGTGATGCAAATAAATTGGCATTGCTTGTATTTGCACTATCGAGGTTTTTAAACAGTTTGAGGGTAAATGCATTGCTGGCAGTAACCTGTTGCAATTGACCGGCGGTAAGCACCAGGTTCTGGCCTTTCTGCGGAGTTACACCGCCTTTATTACATGAAGCAAGCCCGGTTAATAAAGTTAGTAGTGAATAAATTGAAATTCTGCGTAGTATAATGATAAGGTTTAGGTTGATAAATATTATTTTCATCTTGTTATATCGGTTGTTATAATATTACGTGGCTAATGTTTTAACTGATACAAGCATTGTAATATTTAATTAACCAAAACAACTTCTGTAATTGTAAGTTCTTTGGCCCTTGTTGCTTTGTTTAAAAAGGATGGTTTAAGCCTGCTTACCCAATAGCGCTGAAAGGTGCTGAGTGTTTTTAAATGCCAGCCTTTTTGTGATAAGGAATTGATAACAGTTTGCGGTGCATATAATAAAAACTGTCCGGCAGGAAGCAGCCCTTTTCCATTAATATCTATAGTGGTAGTGGGCTTGTTAATATAAAATTCAAATGCTACGGCATAATCGTCATTAAGTTTTGTAACAGGCAGATTTCCGGGGTTATTGTTATTAATCCAAATAGCAGCTTCACTTGCCGCCTGGTATTTCATAAGGGAGGGATAAAATGAAAGGATAAGATAACTGTTTACAATAAATGACGCAATAACAGCAATTAAAATTACTTTCTGATTCGCAGACTCACTTACATAAGCAGGCAAAAACACCATCAGTAAAAAAAGTATAATGAGGGTAAGCGCGGTAAACAGACTGAAAATTTGAGGTTTGAAAAAATAATGCAGCATGCCAATTATCAGCAGTAATAAAACAATTAGAACGGTTTGTGTAATGTTGATGACATGCATTGTTTTAACCGTTCTGATATAATAAATGTATTGCGCTGTAAGAATGGCAAAAAATGGAAATACGATATTTAAATAATGCGGCAACTGGAATCGGGATGCTGAAAAAAGCAGGAAGGTAAGCAGGGCTCCGCTGATGCAATACCACTCAAAGTGCTGTACATTTTTAAAACCTATTTTTATATACTGAAATACGGCTGCAAATAGCAAAAGCGACCAGGGTAAAAAAGCCCATAAAGTAGTATGAATAAAAAAGGAAGGATCGCCGTGCCCTTTAATTGGGCCAGTATTAAAAAACCTGCCGAACTGGCTATCCCAAAAAAAGAACTTTATGCCCGATACCTCTTTATGCCCGAATATTACTTTTTCAGGATGAAGATCAAACTGCTGGTACAGGCACCGAAGTTCAGGCAGGATAAATATTATTATTAAAACAATTGCAATCAGCCACCTTAAATAAAACAGGCTTCTCCACTGTTTGGTTATAATGAACTCCCCGGCAATGGCGCCGCCTATAGGTACCAGGGCAAACATCCCTTTGGTCATGATGGCACAAGCGGTGAAAATACATCCGGCAAGCAGTTGCCAAAAGCTATTGGCCATATGTGCCCGGTAAAAATGATAAACAGCTGCTATAATAAGTCCGGTTAAATAAGGCTCGGCACGTACATCATTGTTTGATAATACAATATGCTGTGCAGTAAACAATATCAGCACACTCCATAAAGCAATTTGTTGGTTATACAGACTTTTGGCAAATAAATAGGTGTATCGGGCGCCCATCATTAAAAACAATATAGCCGGTAATTTATAAGCCCAGGTAGTAATCCCGAAGCATTTAAAAGAAAGCGCCGTTATCCAAAACGGGAAATGGGGTTTATCCAGCCAATCTTGTCCGTGAAAATACAGATCTGCGTAATTGTTGGTTTGTACCATTGTTTTTGCAATCAATGCGTACAGCGTTCCGTCCGGGCCTATTATCGGAATAAAAAGACCGCCGAAATTTATCATTGCCGCTAACCCGATGAACAGATACAGCCATTTTGTTTCTATAACTTTTTTTAGTGGTGACATAGTTGAGCAGAGGTAAAGGTAATCAGATTTTGCTCAAAATAAATTTTGACGGATTTCGGTACACTTTGGATAATCCGGCTTGTAAACACAGGTTAGTGTCACAGGCATTTCATCAATATTAATTTACTTGATGGTTGTATTAGCATTATCTAAATTTATATTTTATTCAACCTATCAATAACAAACTGCTAACCTGTAAATATGGAACGTCGTCAATTTTTAAGAAATACTGCCATAGCCGCCGGTTCGCTGGCGCTTTTGGGAAACAGAAGCTTTGCATCAGCATTGGCTGATCCAGCTTACCAGTTTAAACCCTTGCGCAATAATGTCGGCATGTTTGCCGAGCAGGGAGGCACCATTGCGTGGATGATAAACAAAGAAGGCATAGTGGTAGTAGATGCTGAATTTCCAGATCCTGCTACGCGTCTGATCGGGTTATTAAAACAGCAATCAGCCCTGCCTTTTGAATGGCTTATCAATACCCATCATCATGGCGACCATACCAGCGGGAATATCTCCTTTAAAGGCATTGTAAAAAATGTAGCCGCCCATAAAAATTCGCTTATTAACCAGACGACTGTAGCAGTAAAAAATAAAACGGAAGATAAGCAGCTTTATCCTGATACTACTTTTGACAATAACTGGAAAATTAAAGTCGGCGATGAACACATTACAGCGCATTATTTCGGCACTGGCCATACCAATGGGGATGCTATGATCCATTTTGAAAATGCTAATATTGTACATGCCGGCGACCTTATATTTAATCGCCGCTATCCTTTTGTTGATAACAGTGCAGGCGCATCGGTAAAACACTGGCCAATAGCGCTTGAACAGGCAAGAAAGAAATTTGATAAAAATACATTATTTGTATTCGGCCATGCCTTTGATCCGCAAAAAGTTATAGGGAACATGGATGATGTTATTGCCATGCAAAACTTTATGGAAAAGCTGGAAGACTATGTAGCAAGCAGTATTAAAGCAGGCAAAACCAAGGATGAGATATTGCAGGCAACCTCCATCCCCGGCATAACCGATTGGCAGGGCGAAGGCATACAACGCGGCATTACTGCAGCTTACGAAGAGCTGACCACATAGGTTACACTTGTCATTAGCGATAGCGTGGCAATCTCATGCTATACAGAGAGAAATTGTCTGGAACCATGATTTACTTGATTAAAGGATTTTAGAATAAATTGCGATTCGATCAGGGAATCATTAAATCCTATAAATCAAGGTTCAGACAAAATAACAAATAATAACGTTATTACGAGAAGGAACGACGAAGCAAATCCCGACAGTACAGAGCTAATTGAAAGATGTAGAATAAAGTATGCGGATCTGCAAAGTTAGAGATTGCTTCGTGCCTCAAATAAGCGCCGTGGATTTGTCCCGCTTGTCCCGATTGTATAAGAAAGAGACAAACAGGACAAGCGGGACAAACTGGTGATTTCTCATGATGAGGTGGAGATTTTTAACCAACCCATACCTGTCAACTACTGCTGCTTAATACTAATATTAAACTTTCCATTTGTAATTGTTTTGTTAATATCAATAGGGGAACTTGACAACTCATGCCCGGTAAGGTTAGCATTAAAAGTACCCTGCACACTGGTTGTGCTTATTGAGGTGATAGTAACAGTGTTTGGCAAAGCAGTATTTAATGAAGGATAAAATGTTAAATAACCTATATTATACGATAAAGATGTTGAAAGATCATTATATCCGTTTGGTATCCCTAGACTTAAAGGGTAAGTTCCTTTAGTGATATTAGCGGTTGAATTTATTATAATAAATATGTTCTCGGGAATAGAATCGGCAGTAGTGCCATTAATTTGAAGAATATAACCACTTCCTACTAAATAGCCTTCTGTAGCTGTTGCTTTCGTATTGAAGCTTTTATCGATATTATCCACAGTTGCTGAGATAGTGTTTGATATAGAAATAGCCTTGTCTTTTTTGCATGAGGTAAAACAAACAATTAGGAGGAGTATAATCAAAAAAGGTATTTTCATGGACAGCTATAGCATAAGATTTAGTTTAATTCTACAAGATATGTATAATTAATCAACTGTAATAAGTATTTTATTATACTATGGTTGTAAATAGTGATGCGATTTACTATACTGCCTTGATGTCCCGGCTTTGTCCCGGTTATACAAGAATGGGACAGACACAGACAAGTAGCCAGAACAGACCTACAAACAAGTCCAAAAGGTAACAATTAGCTGTTGTTAACAGAATCTTATTCATCATAAAGGACATACGGCGTTACTTATCAATCACAGAAGATCCTTCACTGTGTTGAATGACAAATAAGGTGACTGTCCACAATGTCCATCATCACCCCTAACTCCAAACCGGACGGACGGCACAATAAATTACCCACTTGTCATTGCGATGAGGAACGAAGAAGCAATCGCGAACTTTGCAAAACGTAAATGCAAAAGCTACTCTGTATAACATGCAGTTACCGTCCCCTGCGGACAGTGATGGCGGGCATTATTAAGAATACTTTTTTTGGATTCCTAGCTTTTTGCCATATATTTTACCTGCAATTGCTTTACAAAACGCAATCCGCGCTGTAACAGGTTGCCTTTGCGGTTTTTGAGGAATTGTTTAATTGCCTGGTATGCATGCTGATCTTCCTTAACATCAGCAGGGAATTGTTTTACTACCTTTTGTGCAATTTGTACATGATACATGTCTTCCTTTTTAGAATGTATCCCACTGCCGTCATTGCCTATGTTTTGAACGAGAGATGTTGATGGATTTAAAGTTAATCCTCCCTTTAAAAATATAGAGGCATACCAGCGAATAGCCCACGAATCATTTTTGCCCGCTTTATAATGTTCCAGCTGCTTCCAGAAATTCATAGTTCCTTCTATAGAAAATTGGTCGATTTTCTTTTTGTCGAACTGTTTAATCAGCACATCTGCATCGGGTTCAAAAGCTGACCAGGCCCTGGACCACGTTGCCCAGCCCCAGCTGGTGGCCGCCCTAAAGAAAAAAGTTTGATGCAGACTTTTATTAGCCAGGTTATACATATAAGCACCGATATGCATCACTTTGTCATTATTTGCATATCTGGTTAAAGCCTCATTGAAATATTGTAAGGTAAAGGGTGAAGATAGCAGGTCGTCTTCAAACACAATGATCTTGCCATATTCATTTACTAACTGTGTAACGCCGCTGATAATTGAATTGGCTAAACCAAGATTTTCCTTACGGATAATGACTTTAACGGATTTAAAACCTGTAACCTCTTTCACCAATTGCCTTACTTGTTCCACTTTTGCCTTGTCATCCTCCGTTTTCGCAGCATCCGAAAAAATAAATAGCCGTGATTCATCCGCCAGTACATTTTTTTGAAGGTAGTTAAGCGTACGACGGGTATGCTCAGGCCGGTTGTACACAAATAGGGCTACGGGCGCTAAATTTTGCATAGATGTTATTTAAAACGAGATTTAAAATCAAGATACTGGAGTCAAGACACAAAAGTCAAGAATAATAAACACTAATCAACTTTATATATTGTATTAATAGTTTGGAGTCGAGATTTAAGAATCAAGACATAACGACCATTCAATATTTTTATCAACAATTTATTTGGTATTAATAATAACAAACCACTTTTAAACAACGCTCTGCTCCCCGTCTTGCATCCTGGCTCTTGAATCTTTGCTCTACTTCTGGTCTTGCATCTTTATTCTTTACTCTATAATCCAATATCAGAATATTTCGAGGTGTTTATCAGCCTTTTTACAAAGAACGGTATAAGCGTTTGCTAATTGTTCATTAAGCCTTTTTCCGAAAATTTTCCCCAGGTTGTTCTTAACAGTATACTCTGCTTTTATTTTCAAATCAACCATAAAGCTCTTCGTCTTTTTTTGGTTGACGTAGGTATTGAATTTAGTTACCTCAGGCGGTATGATTGAAGTAAGATCGTCCTCGACTTCAAACCCCTCAGTACCTAATAAGTAACGCAGGGAACTGGGTGTATAAACATTGATATGGCCATAAGCTAAAAAATGTTTGATCCGGGCATCAACCCCTGCCTTATAATCAAGTGGAACTTCAATAACGCAATGCCGCGCCACACGTTTTAATTCACGTAATAATATCCGTTCATGCTCCACATGCTCCAGCACATGTGAAAGGATGATCAGGTCGAAACTGTTATCGTCAAAAGGCAGGTGATAACCGTCAAAGAGCTGCACAGATTTAAGATCTTTAATATTTCTCGACTTTATATGCTCAATGCCGCTTTCAGAAATTTCCACTGCATGGTATTCAAGGGCAAAATTTTGTTCAGCCAGCAATTTTAAAATACTGCCATCACCGGCGCCAACTTCCAGCACTTTTTTATAGATGCGCCCCCGACACACATCAACTATATGCTGCGCCTTATACTTAGCGCCCAGCATACGCCATGCCTCATCATGCTTTTCGTAAAATTCGTCGTACGCGGCTTTTACATTACCGCTGATGATCTGTTCATCCATATTAAATACCTAAGCAATTATCGGTTCTGTAAAATATTGAAGTTGATTTCCGGTAAAATAAACCCGGCGAAATCCCGGAAAATGATAATTCTTTAAATCCTTTATTTTTGAGAAAGCTGATGCCTTCCTTGTAAAACTCGCGCTCAGAGTCATCCAAAACAATAACTCCATGTTCAGATACCGCATTTACCGACTGTTTACAGCAATTTATCCGGTCGCGTCCATCAACAATAATTATATCAAACTTTTCTTCGAGCTTTACAGGAACCCTGCAATAATCGCCGTCTCTTATCAGCTCGCAAAAAATCATTTCTGAATTTTCGGGTTTTGAATTTTGTATTTTATCAAACCAGTCTTTATCGTGCTCTACAGAAACCACCAATCCGGCAAATTTACTATAAAAAAAAGTGGAATTGCCAGACCCAAATTCAAAAACAGTATGCTGCTTTTTTAACCTTTCTTTTATAAAATCAATAAAAGAATAGGTAACCCATGGAATTGGATTGTTATCCTGATCTACCGGCGATTTGCTGTCAAACGCATTAAACCATCCTATTTCATCAAGATAACCTTTGTCATTAAACGCCAGCAAAGTGCGCAACCTTCTGGGACTTGTAAATACTTTAAAAAGTAAGTTGATTTTATTACTCATCGTTTAATGATTTTTTGAACCAGCGAAATTAAAAATAATGATTTAAACATCATTATCCCCTGGTCGCTAACTTTGGGGATAAATATAATAAAGAATGTAGCGCTTGCATAAGCTACCAATGTAGCAATAGCCGCACCCATCATTCCCATGTGCGGTATTAATATAAGGTTTAGCACGATATTAACTATTGCTCCAAAGCCGGTACGGATAAAGGTAAGCTTGTTGAAATTTTCAGCAATTAAATACTGACTGCTGGCGGCGCCTAAAAACACAAATACCCCCGACCAAATATGTACTGCTAAAGTAGGTGCAGCGTATGCATACTCCGGCTTATACAATTTATAAATTAATGGCGCGGCAAATGTGATCACTAACGCTGTTGGCACACTCATATAAACCATCAAATCGTATAAATGTTGTATCCGTTTTTTATACCTGGCAATATCATCACGTTTAGCATTTAAAATTGCAGGGAATAAGGAAGTAACGATTACAGCCGGAATAAAATTCCAGGCTTCGCTTAACTGGGCAACGGTAGCATAAGCCCCGGCTTCTTTAAGTCCGTACATGTTTTGCAACATGATCTGGTCTATCTTCATGTATAAGGCAACCATTACCCCTGAGATCATCAATGGCCATGAATAATGCAGTAATTTTTTTGATAATTTAAAATTGAATGTCCAGTTGAGAATGCTTCGTTGCTTGCGCTGGTAGGTAAAATAATATCCGATGGCTAACAATAAAAAATCAATTGTGTAAGCATAAACGAACCACACGAGCGGCATTCTTAAATATATTAAAAGCAGTTTTATAATGGCTGATGCCACATTGCCAATAATTTGTACCTGCATAATATATTTTGACTGTACCTGGCTCTGGAAATAAGAATCAATTACATTAAATGCCTGTATAATACCGATGGTTGAAAAAATGAGCACATAATGATACGGCGTTCCTTTTGCGGGATAAATTTCATAGGCGAGCCAGATTAAAGGGAGACAACAAAATCCGGAAAATATCTTCATCCAAAAAGATGTGCCTAAAATCTGATCGCGATTTTCAGGAAACTGGTGGAGTTCTTTAACAATAAACTGATCGAGCCCAAGGGTTGCAATCGCCGAAAAAAAATAAATATAAACAGTACCGCCGTTTAAAATACCGTTGTTTGACCTATGCAGATAATTGGTTACGCTGATGCCTACTATCATTTTTATTAGCAGGCTGCCTATTCTGCCAACAAACAGCATCCCTGTATTTTTAAAATACTTTTCAAATGCCTGCTGGTCAAAACCTGGGATAGTAGGGAAACGCATATTTTATAAAAATCAAGAGCCAAGATACAAGAATCAGGACATAAGAAGTAAGATCACATAAAAAAGCCAGAGACTAAGACAAAACGCTCTTGGTTCCTGGCTCTTGATTCTTTCCTGTACTGATTCTGAAACTTCTATTTGCGCTCATTGTAACGAGTGCTTAATATAAGCTTGCGATTGTATCACCCGGTATTATTTTTTCTTAGTAACGACCACTGGCTTCTTCCTTTTTGTTTCTGTATAAACGGCGCCTGCTAGGGCAAGTGCCAGTAGAACAGAGCCAGCCATTGAGATTTTCTCGCCGGTATAATAGGATGCAGGGTGAAATATAAACTCGATCTTATGGTTTCCAACCGGGATCAGCGCCGCACGTAAAAGATAATCGGCACGGAAATAAGGCTGTTCTTTTCCGTCAATCAGCATTTTCCAGCCTTTCGAATAATAAATCTCTGAGAAAATAGCAACCTGGTCTGTAGTGGAGCCTGTTTGGTAGGTTAAATGATCGGGATTATAGTTTGTCAATTTGATAGTTGCATTCGGATCGCCTCCTAATTGCCTTCCATTGATCAGGCTTTTGTATTGCTTATCAACTATAGCTTCATCTTTGGGTGCAAAGCTGCTGATAGCCTGCATTTCCTGATCGGCGTTATCAACCAGCTTTACGCTTTTTACAAACCAAGAATGTCCGCAGGCTGTTACATTGGCAACCATACTTAAATTACCTGATTTATCCTGTTCAATGAGATACTTTGTGTTCAGCATGTCCAACACGTCATGATTTGGCGGATTCACAGCCAATTGGTTATCTATCAGCTCATCATACCGTTTTAAACGTGCCGCTGAGTAACCGCTTATTGATTTATGGAAAAATGGATTGTAGGTATCACGCTTTATATCGGCAGTCAAATCAAAAACACGGAAATCAGGATCAGGATCTTTTGCAATAAACTGGTCAACCTGCCTTGGTTTTACAACCTGTTCAACATCCTGTTTATCCTGGAAAGAATCATCTTTAAGGAAACGCTTATCAACCTGCCAAAGGTCAACCAATATAATTGCAGCAAAAGCAACCGACAATATTGTTGCACTTATTTTTTGTTTTATAAATGCCCATATAATACCAAAAGTTAACAGTATAAAAACTAACGAACGTATTGCATCTGCCCGTTCAATATCTTCCCTGTCTTTTACCAATGCATTCATTATGTTGCTGGCAGCTTCGTTGTTGCCACCTAGAAATTGACTTATCTGTCCGGTAAAAGCCAGCTGGCCACTCTGTTTAAAGCTTAAAAACAATTCGGGATAGATGATTAATATTAAAGCGAGTCCACCTGTAATATAAAGAGCTGTTTTTAGTTTTTTAAACAATGTTGCTTTATCCGTATCTGTAATAACTTCATTAACAGCAAGCAAGGCAAGGATAGGTACACACAAACCCGTTATCGACAGTATGGATTCTATTGCACGAAATTTGTTATAAAGCGGGAAATAACTGAAGAAAAGATCAGATACATAGGGGAACGAATTTCCAAATGACAGCAGTATAGTTAATGTTACCGACGCCAGCAACCACCATTTTAATCGGCTTTTAACAATTAATAGACCATATATAAACAGAAAGCAAATTACAGCCCCTAAATAATGCGGTCCACTAGTTAGCGGTTTATCTCCCCAATAGGATGATAATCCCTGAACCAATCTTTCTGCCTGATCTTGCGGAACCCTTGACGATTCAAAAGCTTTTACGAGATTAGAATTAGGCACGTCGATTGATGACAGGCCGGTTTCACCGCCATAGGCATTTGGTACTAAAAAGGTAAGTGTTTCTCCAACGGTTTGGCTGTATTCATATGCATAATCTTTAGTAAGCCCGTTGCTTGGTTCTTTGATATGCTGGGTCAAATTGGACTGGCCACGAATAGTGTCTTTGCCGTAATCGTAAGTGCTCCACAATAATGAAGCATTCACTATAATAGCAAGGAGTGTGGCGACAGCAATAAATCCCATTGATTTTATAAACGCATCAATAGTTTTATCTTTAACGGCCCTGTATAATTCAAATCCTATAAATATTAAAATAACTATAAGTAAATAGTAAGTCATTTGAATGTGATTCGCACGAATCTCCATTGATAGAAATAACGCCATTAACGAACCGCCCAACCAATAATTACCTCTTAAAATTAAGATGATGCTCGCCAGAATTGGCGCAAAGAAACAGATGGCGAAAGCCTGGTTGGAGTGTCCTGCAGCAAGCAGCACAATGTTATAGGTTGAAAAAGTAAAAGCAATGGCGCCGGCTGCTGCCAGCCATGGATTGAGTTTTAAAACGTTAAACAAGAAATAAGCTCCAAAAAATAATATAAACGCCAGGTAAATAGGGTTTGGAAACATAGCCGTAACGCCCTTTACTACCCAGGTAGTTAAATTATTAGGGTAGGGAGCCCAGATTTGGAACGCAGGCATACCACCATAAATCTGGTTAGTCCATAAGATAGTGGTATCTTTTGCTTTATAGTCGTTAATTTCTTTTTGGGTTGACTGGGCGCCTAAAACGTCGCCTTGCCCCAAAGTTTTACCCTGAAAAGCAGGAGTAAAATACAAGAAGCAAACCACCAAGAAAATTGCAGCAACCAAAAAGTGAATGCTATTGCGTTTAAACCAGTTATTCATCTAAAGTTTTATTTAGGGGATAATATATTCTTCAAAAATAGAAATTAGAATGAGAATTGGAATTATAAGTTTTATTATTAAGGTTAAATGTTATTGGAGTTGAATAGGTTGATTTTAGTGGATAAATACGACGATATAAATAATCGCTTCCGATAAGGCTAAATTTATTCAACGGCGCATTCAGGGTAACTTACTAAGCTTTTATCATGCTTGCCCTTTGAAAAGGAAAAACATTACAACAAGCACCGCAAGACTTATGCAATAAGAAATGATGGCGATCCGGGTGAATTCTTCGCGGTTTTTACGGATGGTAAAATAATTATAAACAGCCAATGAGCCTATAACTACCCAAAAAAACCAGTTGATATGGTTACGGTTTGTAAACAGCGTAAGGTCTATGGCTACAACAATAAAGTTAGCTATCATCAGAAGGGTAGATTCCGGTGTATTATTGTGCCTCCTTCGGCGCTTAAATACTTCTTCTGGTATCATCATGATTGATAACTATTTTATTTCCTCATAATCCACAAATTCGCCCTCTGAGTCAGGAATTGTGCCTTTTTTTGGATCGGGAACATGGTCTACTTTTATTTTTGCCGATGTAGTATTGCGGGTGTAATTTTGTTGCTGGTTTCGTTGTTGCTGCTGTGCTTTATTAATTACACCCTGAAAAAGCATAGGCAAAAATATGCGCACTAAACTGCGTACAATGTATAAAATTAAAATTGCGGTGATCAGGAAAC
Organism: Mucilaginibacter sp.; assembly: GCA_028287865.1. Lineage (GTDB taxonomy): Bacteria > Bacteroidota > Bacteroidia > Sphingobacteriales > Sphingobacteriaceae > Mucilaginibacter. The sequence goes on from JAQBOU010000217.1 coordinate 24,291, forward strand.
TAAGAAACTCTGGCATGTTTGATAAATTAAACTCACAAATATAATAATATAACGGCAAAAATGTTTGGTTATGATTTTGCTTTGTTATTTGACGCAGCCTTGATTGTGTTTGTTAAATTAATTTTAGAATTTGACAATTTGATGATTTGAAAATGCAGACGGCTGATTAAATTTCAATCAACCATTTTTTTTGATTAAACGACGATCGGTAATATGCTGATCAATTTTCAAATTTTCAAATCACCAAATTTTCAAATTAAAACTTCTCTTCCATCATTTTTTCAAGTGCGAACATTTCATCGCGCAGTTTTGCGGCCAATAAAAAATCCATGTTTTTTGCAGCGGAAAGCATCTCTTTTTTGGTGTTTTCTATGGATTTTTTAAGATCTGGTTTTGTCATATACTGAACAATGGGGTCAGCGGCAAGTGAAGCCATATCTGCCTCGATATAAGCTTTTTGAATGCCGCCTTTAAAATCAACAACCGAAGTTTGTTCAATAATTTCGCTCCGCGTCTTCCCGATCGTTGTTGGCGTAATGCCATGTTCCGTATTGTATTTAATCTGTATATCACGGCGGCGGTTGGTTTCATCCATCGTAATTTGCATCGAGTTGGTTATTTTATCGGCATACATAATTACCCGGCCCCGGTCATTTCGGGCTGCGCGGCCAATGGTTTGAATCAGTGACCGTTCTGAACGCAGAAAACCCTCCTTATCGGCATCTAAAATTGCAACCAGGGATACCTCCGGCAAATCCAACCCTTCCCGAAGCAGGTTAATACCTATCAGTACATCAAATTCGCCTAAGCGTAAACCCCTTAATATCTCAACCCTTTGCAGGGTTTTTACCTCCGAGTGAATATAACGGCACTTAATACCCAGCCTGTCCATATATTTTGCAAGCTCTTCGGCCATGCGTTTAGTTAGCGTGGTTACCAGTATGCGGTCACCCATTTTTATGGTTTTATCCACCTCTTCCAGCAGGTCATCAACCTGATTAATTACAGGTCTTATATCAATAACCGGATCAAGCAACCCGGTAGGCCGTATCACCTGTTCAACTACTACACCGCCCGATTTTTCGAGCTCAAAATCGCCCGGCGTAGCGCTTACGTAAATGGTTTGAGGCGCCAGTCTTTCAAATTCCTGGAAATTAAGCGGCCGGTTATCCAATGCTGCAGGCAGCCGGAAGCCATATTCAACCAGCGATATTTTGCGCGAGCGGTCGCCACCGTACATAGCCCTGATCTGCGGTACGGTGACATGGCTCTCATCAATCACCATCAGGTAATCATCCGGAAAATAGTCTAACAAACAAAAGGGGCGTGCACCTGGTTGCCGGCCGTCAAAAAACCTGGAGTAATTCTCGATTCCTGAGCAATAGCCGAGTTCGCGGATCATTTCCAGATCGTAATTAACTCTTTCTTCTAATCGTTTAGCTTCCAGGAACCGGCCGTCGCCGATAAACTGTTTTTTGCGTGTCTCCAGCTCTTCCTGAATAGCCCAGATAGACTGAGTGAATCTTTCGCGCGGCGCAACATATAAATTGGCGGGGAACAATACCATGTGTGTCATTTTCTCCATGGTCTTCCCCGTACTAACATCAAAGGTGCTTAGCTCTTCAATATCATCGCCAAAAAAAGAAATCCGGTAGGCGTGGTCCATATATGCCGGAAAAATATCAACAATATCTCCTTTTACCCTGAAGGTACCCCGTTTAAAATCGGCAGTGGTGCGTGAGTACAGGATCTCGACCAGGCGATGTAAAAACGCATTACGGCTTATGCGCGTACCAACGGCAAAGCGAAAGACTGAATCTTTAAAATCTTCCGGGTTCCCCATACCATATATACAGGAGATGGACGACACCACGATCACATCACGCCGACCCGACATTAACGCTGAAGTGGTGCGCAGCCTCAGCTTTTCAATTTCTTCATTTATTTGCAGGTCTTTTTCAATATAAGTATTGGTAGTGGGTATAAATGCCTCGGGTTGATAATAATCATAATACGAAACAAAATAATTTACCGCATTATCCGGAAAGAACTGCTTAAACTCGCCATACAACTGCGCGGCAAGGGTTTTGTTATGACTTAGTATTAATGTAGGCTTTTGCGTTTGCGCGATAACGTTGGCTATGGTAAATGTTTTCCCTGAGCCGGTTACACCCAGCAGTGTTTGGAATGGATCGCTATTGTTTACACCTTCAACCAGTTGTCTTATAGCTTCGGGCTGATCACCGGTGGGTTGATATTGAGATGTGATGTTAAAATTCATAGATATACAAAAATAAGGATTTAGAGAGATCAGCGGTTAGTTAATTAAAGATTAGTTAACCAATAGTGAATACCAAACCAGGAAGGTCGTTCAAAAGATCAGTTTGCTGCTAAAAGCATCTCAATAGCTGTGTCAACTTTCTAAATTTACGTTTAATCGGTTTCTATAATTGTTTACCTTTGCGCTCCAACAAAATACAAATTTATGCAATACGATGTTATCGTTATCGGTTCAGGTCCTGGTGGCTACGTGGCCGCAATCCGTTGTGCCCAACTTGGTTTAAAAACTGCAATTATAGAAAAATATAACACTTTAGGAGGCACCTGCCTTAATGTAGGCTGTATCCCTTCAAAAGCATTGCTTGATTCTTCAGAACATTATCACAATGCCGCCCATGCATTTGCGGATCACGGAATCAAGCTTGATAATCTGAAAGTTGATTTCGGTCAGATGATTAAAAGAAAGCAGGAGGTTGTTAATGCAAACACCAGCGGCATAGCTTACCTGATGAAAAAGAATAAGATCGATACGCATTATGGCATCGGATCATTTAAAGATAAAAACACGGTCACCATTAAAAAGAACGATGGTACAGAGCTGGAAATCACCGGAAAAAACATAATTATCGCAACCGGTTCAAAACCATCAGCTTTGCCTTTTCTCAAAATAGATAAAAAACGAATCATCACTTCAACAGAAGCGTTAACCCTTACCGAAATACCAAAACACCTGGTGTTAATTGGCGGAGGCGTTATTGGGTTAGAGCTTGGCTCGGTATATGCCCGTTTGGGTGCTAAAGTTTCGGTAATTGAGTTTATGGATTCTATTATCCCAACTATGGATAAGTCGTTGGGTAAGGAATTGCAGAAAGTATTGCAAAAATTAGGAATGGAATTTTATTTAGGTCATAAAGTTTCCGGCGCAGTTGTAAAAGGAAAGGAAGTTACCGTAACTTTCGATGATCCTAAGGGCGAAAAAAAGGAATTGAAAGGTGATTATTGCCTGGTAGCTGTTGGGCGTATTGCATATACCGATGGGTTAGGACTAGATAAAATTGGCATAACCGTTGAAGAACGCGGGCGCAAAATTGCCGTTGACGAACATTTGGAAACAAAGGTTAAAGGCGTATATGCTATCGGCGATGTGATCAGCGGCGCAATGCTCGCGCACAAAGCCGAAGATGAAGGCACACTGGTGGCCGAAATTATTGCCGGTCAAAAACCCCACATAAATTATAACCTGATCCCCGGCGTGGTTTATACCTGGCCAGAAGTTGCTGCAGTAGGACAAACCGAAGAGCAGTTAAAAGAAAAAAATATAAAGTATAAGATCGGGTCTTTTCCTTTTAAAGCCAGCGGACGGGCACGCGCGAGCGGCGACCTGGATGGTTTTGTAAAAGTGCTGGCTGATACAGATACAGACGAAATACTGGGCGTACATATGATTGGTCCCCGGGCCGCTGATATGATAGCCGAAGCGGTTGCTGCAATGGAATACCGCGCATCCGCCGAAGATGTATCACGGATGAGCCATGCTCATCCTACCTATACAGAGGCAATGCGCGAAGCCTGCCTGGCGGCAACAGGGAACAGGGCAATACATATTTAATTTAAAATTAAATAAATCTATTTCTTTTTAATTAAAATGATGATTATTTTCGTCCGGCGCTCTTTTATTGAAGAGCAATAGGCGGAGGGTACACAGTTAATTAAAAAGTGCAGTTTTCAATATATTTAAATAAAAATTTGGAAATATTGTCCTGTTTATTATACCTTTAACCAATGTTTCGAACAGAGAGAACAGTTTAATATATATTTTAACTGCTTTTAATCTATAATTAACAACAAATGCGTTTATGGCGTGTTTATTGTGTACAATGATCAGATAATATTATTGATAATAATGCAGGGCCACAGCTATTTAGATAACTATGGTCAATCGTTTGTTATTAACAATATTTTTTTCATTGGGGTTATTATTTTCTTATAACCTGTTATGTGCACAAGGTGTTACCTTTGCCGATTATGGTTTTAGTAAGCCAATTATATTAAATACATCACAAATTACGGGTGGTATTACCTCAACACTTATAGATTTCCCGGCATTAGTTTATATTAAAGATGATGCACTCAAAACAGGTCTCGCTTGCGGGGATAAAGTTCAATTTCCTACAGGAAATGGGGGCGGCCTTACGGTTGGGACCAATTATGATTTTGCTTTTCTTCTTAATGGTAGCAGCACTGAGTTGAATTATCAGGTAGATACGTATGATCCAATTAACGGCATTTTGTTTGCATGGGTGCGTATACCTTCATTAACCTCAACTAATGCTTCCATTACTTTTTATTTTGGTTCAAAAAATCCTGCGCATTCTGCGGCCACTGCCGCGGCCACGTGGGCAAGCAATTATAAGGCTGTATACCATTTTAATGAGGCCTCAACAACTGCAACCGTTTTAGACGCCACCGGTAATGGACGAAACGCCATACAGGCGAATACCACTGTTACTAATGATGAGATCCATCTTGCTGCTAGCGTACCTATACCAGGAGGTGGCTACAGTTTTAACGGCAGCAGCACCAGTATTATTCAAAATGCCGGGTCTAATCCTGATATTACAGGGCCTTTTACAATATCTGCATGGGTATATTACAACGGCACATCATCCAGCGATAATAAAATCGTATCTGACGAGTATAATTTTGGCCATGGATATAAGTTAAGTGTAAAGGCAGGAAGCCTGGAAACTGAAACCAGGACCACTGCAAATCCTACACCGGGCAACCTTTTACATGTGGGCACAGTAACCGGATCAACATGGCAATATATCCAGGGTGAGTATGACGGTACTAAATTCATTAATTTTATAAATGGCGTACAGGTTACAACGTCAACCGTAACGGGCGCAGCTCCTGAAATCGGCAATGTTTTATCAATGGGCCTTGATCATGGTTCAAGCGGTGTTTATCCTGACCAAAACTTTTATAATGGCTATATGGATGAGGTGCGTATATCTAACGTTGCAAAATCTGCCGATTGGATAAGAGCTGAGTATTACAATCAAACTAAACCGCTTCTTTTTACAAATTATAGTGGTTCAATTACAACGTACGAGCCAAATGCATCTGCATTGGTTGGTGCGGCAACTTATACCTGGAAAGGCACTACCAGCACCGATGCAAATCTCGCATCCAATTGGGACGTTAGTCCCACTTCTTTTACTAACGGTTATGCTTCCTGGGCAATTCCTTTATGTGCAAACAATCCAAAATTAACTGCTAATGCAAGTATTTATGAACTTACAATTGCCGATGGTGCTAAATTAGATCTGAATGGCTTTACGCTAAGTGTTGGGTGTAATATATATAATAATGCTACAACCTCAGGAACCGGGATCCAAAATTCAAGTACTAATGCATCTGGTATTACCTGGGATGGATCGGTTTTATCAGCCCAAACCTATACAGGTACTAATAACTCCAATACTGCTGAGGTTGGAAATATGATCTGTAACAATTCATTAGGAGGAACTGTTACGATTACCGGCGGCCCGGTTGATTTATTTAATCTGTTAACAATAACAAAAGGCAACCTGGTAGTTAACAATGCCGGCAACGGAGCATTAACGTTAAAAAGTACATCAACACAATCAGCAACAGTAACAGCTATACCCACCACATCAAGTATTACAGGGAATGTTAATGTAGAACGATATATTAGCGGCGGCACTAATACCTATCGTGGTTATCGTTTTTTATCTTCTGCAATTTATACAGCAAGATCAGGGTCAAATTATTATTATGATCTGAGCTATTTGCCAAACTTCGCTCCGGTAACAGGCAGCCTTGCAAGCGGCGGTGTAACTAAAACAGGTAACCCTACCATATATTTATATAGAGATGATGAAGCATTTACAAATAAAACGTTCAATACCGGGAATTTTAGAGGAGTTAACAAAATAAATAACAACCCGCTTTATCAAATTGGTGTTGATTATGACGGAACCTTTGCATTACACGCCGGTACCGGCTTTTTGTTTTTCTACCGTGGCAACTTAACCAATATAAGTACAAAGTATTTATCAACTACCGTTGCCGAGGCGAATGTGTTTGTATCAACAGGGGTACTCAATCAACAGGCGGTAACCGTTACAAATTGGGTAACAGGCTTAACAACACTTCAATATTCTACCGTACCGGGTAATACCGGCTATTCAGGTTATAATTTGGTTGGTAACCCGTATGCCAGTTCTATTGATTGGAATACAATTAGTGCAACTAATGCAGCTGCAGGGATTTATGGGCCGGGTGTTGGCACTTCAACTTATATTTTTAATGACGCTGCTAAGGTTTATGCCATTTATAATTATAATGCAGGTGTTGGGGTTGGGTCAAATGGAGCATCAAACATAATTCCGTCAGGCCAGGGCTTTTTTGTAAAAGCAACGGTTGCAACTGCACAATTAATTTTTAACGAAGCAGCCAAAACTAACGCGCAGTTAACAGGGCCAACTTCGTCCTCGTCAACAGGCTCAACTCTATTGCTGAGCGCGTCGCCGGTTACTGATAATACCATCCAATATCTGCGGTTAAACCTGGCCGCCGATACAATAAATAAGGAAGAAACTATTGTTTGTTTTGAAAAAGGTGCCAGCGACAATTATGTGGAGAATGAAGATTCAGGCTATATGACGGGAATGGGGCTGGTGAGTTTGTCGAGCATGTCTTCTGACAATATTCAAACAGGTATAAATGCCATACCATTCCCTAAAAAAAGTAAGACGGTTAAATTAAAGGTCACTACTACAGCCAGTGGCCTATTTAGTCTGAATATGACCGAGATAAAAAATGTTCCTGAATTGTTTGAAGTATGGTTGATGGATGCTTATAAAAAAGACTCGTTAGACATTCGGCATAATTCAACTTATAAATTTAATGTATCCCTGGGCGATACCAGTTCATTTGGCTTAAACCGCTTTAGCTTAGTTATACGTCAGAATAAGGCATTAGGTGTTCATTTACTAAATTTTACTGCGTTAAAGGCAGCGCATGGGGCACAAATAGAATGGGAAGTTGAAAACGAACAAAACTATACCACCTTTACCGTTGAAAGAAGCGTTGATAACGGCATAACTTTTAACGAACTAGGCACTTTAACGTCAGGAGGCACCGGCGACTATAACTTTATCGATACTAATCCTTTGCCGGTTGCAGATAAATATAGGTTAAAGATTGTGGATTTAAATGGAACTGCAACATACTCAAGCATTGTTACACTGATGTATGGAAATGCAAGTAAAGATGCAGCCAGCAACATTAGCGTATATCCTAATCCTGCAAAAGGCGCGCTTAATTTAACTATTGTTCCGGCTGCAAGTTCAAATTCAATTCCGGGCCTTAGTCTGTCTTCGTTAACTCCCTCATCTTCAGCAGTTTCCAATACCGTTTATGATATAAAAATAATAAACAATACCGGTTCTGTTATTAAAACAGCAACAACATCCCAGGCAGGCTGGCAAACTGATGTGAGCAGCTTGTTACCCGGAACTTATTTTATACAGGTAACAAACAGTAATAATAAAACTACAGTCGGAAAAAGCACCTTTATAAAGTTGTAACCTAAAGTAGCTCCGGCTTGATTTTTTCTGTAAACTCCTTCACAAACTTATAGAGCTTTGGCTGAATCACGGCCGCGCAGTAAGGGTTTCGCTGATTATTTGTAAAGTAGTTTTGATGATAATCTTCGGCTTTATAAAACTCGCTTGCTGGGGTTATCTCCGTTACTATTGGATGTTCCAAAACTTTTGCTTCGGTTAACCGGTTTATCATCGCTTCAGCCTGCTGTTTTTGCTCCTCAGTTTCATAAAAAACTGCCGAGCGGTATTGCGTGCCGATGTCATTCCCCTGCCTGTTCAATGTAGTGGGGTTATGGGTTTTGAAAAATATCAGCAGCAGTTCGTCGAAAGATATCACTTCAGCATCATATTGTAATTGAATTACCTCGGCATAACCCGTATTGCCACTACATACTTCCTTATATGTCGGATTCTGAGAGTGCCCGCCCATATAACCGGAAGCTACATTCTTAACTCCTTTAACTGTTTCAAATATTGCTTCGGTACACCAAAAACAACCGTTGCCAAATGTGATTTTTTGTAAACTCATAGTATATATAACGAAGATAACATTTGTTTGGTTTAGAGTTTAAATGGTTGTCAGGTTATGGCTTTACAATTACTAAATTATCAGTCCGGCTACTTCAAGAGTGGGTTTTAACCCTTTTTTTTAAAAAATTATTAAAAAAAAATCAAAATAGTTAAAAAATTATTCTTTAACTATTGCTATAATTTTTTCTCCTTCTTTTAAAGTCAACAGATTAAACCACCTGGTTTAAGTCTTTAACATTGAAGCGCAGTAAAATGTTAAAAACACAGGTAAAAATAGATGTTGCAACGTTAAACTCTTCCAATATAAATGAAAGTTCCTGAATTTTATTAAAATATCAATATATAATAATAGGCAACCATATTAAACTATTGGTTTAATACGGTTAGTAATATTTATGGGTATTATTTTGACATGTTGAATAATTGTGTAACATCCTGATTTATAATCCGTAGTAATGGCTCCTAATTAATATCTATTGATGAATGCCCATGATTGAAAGAGTAAACTTATCATATTTTTATACATCATTCACTGATTATAATATCTCCAGCCGGGACAACCGCGCAGATTTGATAATTAAACAATTTACTTCATTTTCATTTTTTGTGAGCTTTTCAACAATTGAAATTACAGAATATAGAAACAATTTTCTGTGTAAATTATAATAAAATGTTGATATGTTGATAACAATGGAGATTCGATGTTAGTAAATGTTAGTTATTTAGTGAGATATTAGCACTCGTAATAAGTACCTGATTAATAATTGATTACACTCTTTTCAGTGATCTTTTTATTTAAGTATGACCTTCTGCGTGCTATGAGATAAATTATTGATAAACTATTGAATCCTGGCTTATTATTTCAGTAAGCATATATGATTTATTTTTTATTGCAATACTAATAACATCATTTATAATACGAGTTGCATTTAACCTTTTGTAAATAAGGCATATGTGCAAATCTTATTGATGGTATTTTTTTGATTTATAGTTATTATAATGAAATGAAAAAAAGCTTACATAAAATTCTTTCCTTATTTATTCTTCCGATTCTTTTTATAGGCTCAGCATATGGCGCCATGAGAGTAACCGCTATTTCAGCAGGAGCACAATCCGGCACCGCCACTTATGGTACAGGCACCTCTGTTACCTATAATATTTCACTAACTAAATTTAGTACAGGGACCGGATCTGACCAAATAAGCATTAGTAGTTGGAGTACCGGTTTACCTACAGGCGTTACTATCGCTTTTAGCCCATCCTCACCATATAATCCGGCCGTTACAGGCTCCGTTACTTTAACCTTAACAACAACTGCAGCAACTCCGGTAGGAAACTATACTTTTACAATAAAAAATATTGATAACAATGGTGGCGGAACAACAACATCAACAGGCACCTTAACGGTCAACCCAACAACTCCTGTAGTAAGCGGTGCTGGTACTGTTTGTGCAGGTTCAACTATAACACTTACTGTTTCGGGCGGGTTGCCTGCGGGAGGTACTTATAACTGGTACAATGTGGCGGCGGGCGGGTCAGTTATATCAACCGGCGCTACCTATTCAACTGTTACCAGTGGTACTTACTACGCATCATACACATCTTCTACAGTGGAAGGAGCCAGAAGCCCCGTCGCTGCTGTAACCATTAATGCGGCGCCAATTTTGTCTACAGTGCCAACAACCCCGGCAAGCGGATTATACCTTTCTTATCCTTTTTCAGGTAACGCCAATGATGTTTCCGGAAACAATAATAACGGTACCACCCAAGGGGCACCTTCACTTACCAGTGACCGCTATAATGCGATAAACAGTGCCTATAGTTTTAATGGTACAAGCCAGTATATATCTACAGCTAAATCAACAGGATCCCCCGGGCCTCAAAATTTTTCTATCAGCGTATGGTTTAAAACAAGTTCGGCAGGTGGCATGCTGGTGGGTTTTGCCAACGGACAAACAGGCTCGACGGCTGATTTTGACCGCCACATTTACATGAGTAACAGCGGCCAGGTATATTTCGGACTTTATCCAGGTACCTTTAAAACCATTAATAGTACAACAACCTATGATGATGGCAACTGGCACCATGTTGTTGCTACCGAATCAACAACAAATGGTGCAAACCTGTTTGTGGATGGTACGTTACAAGCTAGCGATGCCACAATGAATTCTTCCCAGGATTACGGTGGAAATGGGTATTGGAGGGTTGGATATAATTCTCTTTCAGGGTGGCCTTCCGCTCCGTCTGACACATATTTCAACGGTTCTCTGGATGATATCGCCATATACAATACAGAATTGACGGCATACCAGGTATATACTTTATACGGTGCGGGATCTGTACCGGTTTGCGTCGGCAGCGCCATGGCCCTACAGGCCAATACAGTGACCGGAGCAACCTATTCATGGACCGGACCAAATGGATTTTCATCAACTTTACAAAACCCAACTGTTAGCAGTAGCGCTACAACTGCTAATTCTGGAATTTATGTCCTTACAGTTACGGGTTCAAACGGATGTACCTCGACCATAAATGTTACCGGATATGTTAGCCCGTTACCTGTTTCAACTTTTACCGCGAGTTCGCCGGTTACCATTAACAGTAATGCAACTATAACTTATACGGGTACTTATAATGCTACTTCAACGTATGCCTGGAATTTCAACGGCGGTACAATTGTATCAGGGTCGGGTGTTGGGCCTTATGCTGTAAAATGGGCAACATCCGGTTCAAAAACCATAACCTTAACAGTAACCAGTGCAGGTGGATGTACTTCTACTTCAACACAAACAGTTTTTGTAAACACCAGTAACTATAGCACCTATGCCTATGGAATGCCCTTGACTTTAAATACAACAGGGTTAGGTATTACCAGCGACTTGAGTAGTTTTCCTTTCCTGGTTACTATTACAGATCCATCACTTGTTTATACAGCAGGAAGTTGCAGTAATAAAGTGCAGTTTCCGAATGGCCCGGCTTATGACTTTGCTTTTGTTGATGCCGGCTCAGGTACCGAAGTGCCTTACCAGGTTGAAAGTTATAACCAAACCACCGGAACACTGCTGGTATGGGTAAAACTACCTACACTAACGCACTCAACCAATAACACCATATATTTTTATTACGGTTCAGCCACTGCACCCGGTACCCATACAACAGCTTTTTATCAATCAACCTGGGCAAGCAATTACCAGGCTGTTTACCATTTCAATGAAAGTGCTTTTACGGGTTCAGTAACCGATGCAACTGCTAACGGGCATACGGGCACTACAACCGGAATGACTTCTTCCGATCTGATCTCAGGTAAAGTTGGAAATGCATATTCTTTTGATGGTTTAACCAAAAAGATCACAGCGAATGCGGTAAACATCACTGGTGCATTTACTATTTCGGCATGGGTAAATTTATCTTCTTTAAATCATGATCAAAAGATCATGACAAATCAGGCAGCTGCCGGAGGCAGTACAGGTGGTTATAAATTGGGAGTATATACTAATAATATACCTGAATCAGAATCAGGTATAGCGGTTAACCGGGCCAGCAATCCCTTAGCACCAGCCCTTAGCACTTCAACCTGGTATTATTTACAAGCCGTTTACTCGGGAGCTCAGCTTACTACGTATGTAAATGGCGTTCAATATCAAGCGCTCTCAACTACTAATAATCCCTCAGCAACAAACCCGTTATACATAGGGGTTGGCGAAGGAGGATCCCAACTTTATTTTTATGGTATGATTGATGAAGCCAGGATATCGAATGTTGCCAAAACATCAGATTGGCTATTGGCAGAATATAATAATCAAAATAACCCTGCAAGTTTCACCACAGCCGGTAGTATAACTACCAACTTTACCAATGCTTCGGCTATTGCGGGCGGCATAAATTATAGTACTGCTGATGGGGTAAATTATACCTATACAATTAATTCGGTTACCACTTCCGGTACACCACCTAATGATGGTACGGCCAGCTTTAATATAACAGGCACCAATGTTGTAATACCCACAACTGCTACTATCTATGGGCTTACGGTTAACACTTCTGATAAAATTGATTTAAACGGACAAACTTTGAATATGGGCTGTAATATTGTGAATAATGGTACCATAACTAATTCTTCATCCACTGCTTCTACTTTGAATTTTAACGGTACTGCATCGACACAAACATATACGGGCACATCATCCAGTGTGGGGCAATTTGATAATTTAACTATAAATAATTCGGCTGCCGGAACAGTTACTATTACAGGCGGAGCCGTTAGCATCTATAAATCGCTCAATCTTACAAAAGGTAACTTATTTGTTGACAATACTAATAGCGGGGCCCTTACTTTAAAGAGCACATTAACGCAAACGGCCAGTGTTGCAGCCATCCCAACGGGTTATGCAGTAACGGGAAATGTAACGGTAGAGCGGTATTTAACAGGGGGCAGCGGATACCGGACCTATCGTTTTGTTTCCTCGCCGGTGTATGCAGCAACCGTTAACTCAAATAATGTTTATAGTCTTAATTACCTGCAAAACAGTGTTTATCTTACGGGCAATGCCGG
>JAQBOU010000223.1 GCA_028287865.1 Mucilaginibacter sp.
ATTCCTCAAAAGCAAAATAAGCGCAGCGTTTATTTTGCGTACAGGCCTCGATCGCAAAATATGCCGCTATAATGGTTTTGACGGTGCCGGACGTTCCCGAAAACAGTATACTGCTTCCCTTAAAAAATCCTTTGCCGTCAAGCATTTTATCCAAAGCCGGTATTCCCGAAGATATCCTTGCTGATGATACTTCTTTTTGCAGTTGTAACGAGGTTACCGGCAAAACTGAAATTCCGTCTTCATCAATTAAAAACGGGTATTCATTAGTGCCATGGGCCGATCCCCGGTATTTTACAACCCTTAAACGCCTTGTTGATATTTGATTGATCACCCTGTTGTCCAGCAGGATCACACAATCCGATACATATTCTTCCAGCCCCTGGCGCGTTAAAGCGTGTCCGTCACCACGTTCACCGGTTATTATTGCGGTTACACCTTTTTCTTTTAGCCATTGAAACAACCGGCGTAGCTCGGCCCGTAAAATGGCCAGGTTGTTTAACCCCGCAAAAAGATTTTCAATGGTATCCAATACCACCCGTTTAGCCCCTATACTGTCAATCGCATAGCTTAATCTTATAAATAAACCGTCAAGATCGTATTCCCCGGTTTCCTCAATTTCACTGCGGTCAATATGTACGTAATCAACTTTTATCTTTTTATCTTTTTGTAACTTATCAAGATCAAAGCCCATTGAGCTTACATTCATAGCCAGTTCTTGTGCTTTTTCTTCAAAGGCCATAAAAACTCCCGGTTCATTGTATTCGGCAGCGCCCTTTACAATAAATTCCAATGATAATAATGTTTTACCGCATCCCGCTTCTCCGCAAACCAGCGTCGGCCTATCCTTGGGAATACCGCCCCCGGTTATTTCGTCCAGCCCCGCAATGCCTGTTAATGTTTTTGGTATCTGGGTATGATATATTGTTTTTTTATTTTTATGAATCTTTGCCATGTATTATAAAATTGCAAATGGAATTACTGGTTCTTTTTATCTTGAAACGTAATAACACGAAATCAATTAATAAATTAAGACCTATAATAAAAACTTCAGCGAAATTGTTTTTTGGAATTTTAAATTTAAAGTAGATGTTACAATAAGATAAATTTTTTAACTAAAGGGATAAGCCGTTTAATCTTATATTATTTACAGATAAGCACAAAAAGCAACGTGGTAAGCGCTGCTTTTAAGTATAATTTCTTTTATAGGTGAGATATTTAATCAGAGCCGGTGTGAGTTATTTGATCCTATCCTTCACTTTCTTTGCCATGGCAAGGTGGTCTTCAATTTTTGGCAATGTTTGGCCTGCAAAGTTTTTAGTGTCACTTGCAGCTAGATTTTTATAAGCATCCTTATAGTTATTTACTGACTTTTCATGTCCGCTCACTATTGTGCTCATGTATTTTTTATCAAAATCGGCCCCGGTTAGTTTGGCCATATCCTGTAAATCTTTTTGATGATCACTATTTACCTTGTTGGGTAATGCAAAATTAGCGCTTGCAGCTATTGCACTGATTTTGGCATTTATTGCAGTATGGTCTGTTACCAGCTTTGCCGCAAGGTTTTTAACGTCCCCATCCAGTGCATTGCTGGCAGCAAGTTGGGATAATTGAATTTCGAACATGCCGGATTCATAGCTTTTTACCAGGAACTTTGAAGCATCTTCTTTGAGCGCAGTTTTAGCCCGGTTTGCTGAATCAGAACTAACGCTTTGCGATCTGTTGGCAGAGTCAGTAGCAGTAATTTGCTTTTGGTTTGCTGAATCGGCAGCGGCACTGCTATCCTTTTGGCCCGCACGACAGGCAGATAACAGCAATAAGAAAGCAGACGCGGCAATTAAATTTGTTTTCATGATGGTAATTGATTGGTGTAATTGATTGTAAAAGGTATCCGGCTTTATAGAAAAGCTTTTTCATTAACAAGCAAATCCCATTCATGTTTCATCAATGGCTTTATTTAGTTCACGTCATGCTCCTGTGTTACAAATGATATGTTAAGTAAAAAGCACTGCTTAGTTATCTTCTTTGATTATGGTTGATAACGCTGACCCTAATGTAAAATAGTATAAAACATGGCAATAGCGGCAGCGCCCATCGCAATAAACGTTACCCACAATATCGTTTTTGAAAGCGACCCGCTTTTAAATTCGCCCATTATTTTTTCGTTACTGGCAATTTTAAGGATCAAAAACAAAAGCGGAACAGCGGCAACGCCATTTAATACTGCTGCGTAAACCAATGCTTTTACCGGGTCTACTCCAATAAAGTTCAGGAGTAATCCTACCAGGGTAGCGGTAATAATTATAGCATAAAAACCTTTGGCTTTGCCAAACTTTAAGTTTAAGCTTGCCTTCCAATTAAATGCCTCAGCTACAGAATAAGCTGCTGAACCTGATAGCACCGGGATTGCTAAGGTTCCGAGCCCCATAATACCAACTGAAAATATAAGTTTTGATAAAAAGCCGGCGTGCGGAAAGCTATGCACAAGTGGCTCCAATGCCCTGGCAGCATCTGCGGCTGTTTTAATGTCCGTTACGCCGCTGCTGTGCAACACCGTGGCGCCAACTACAATAATACTCCAGGTAGCAAACTCTGAGAATATCATTCCGAAAGTATTATCCAGACGCATCCGGCGTACGCTTATCCAGCTAACATTAGGCTTTTCGTTAGCTTTTACGATTAAATTTTTTTCTTTATCTTCTTCAACCTCCTGGGAGGATTCCCAAAAAAACATATAAGGCGAAATGGTAGT
The DNA here is from genome assembly GCA_028287865.1 of Mucilaginibacter sp. Classification (GTDB taxonomy): domain Bacteria; phylum Bacteroidota; class Bacteroidia; order Sphingobacteriales; family Sphingobacteriaceae; genus Mucilaginibacter. The sequence continues at coordinate 2,750 of JAQBOU010000223.1, forward strand.
ACCCAACACCCCGGTAATAATAAAAAAGAAGGCGAATGTAAGTTCAAAATGCGGCACTACTGTGGCCCTTAGTATTGTTGGCCAAGGCTGGTGTACTATAAACAATGTTATAGGATAAGCCAATAATGTTAAAGCCAGCCACTTTAAAATTTTCGAGTAAACTTTATAATTAGTAAATACTTCAAGCAGCAATATAATTGTGGTAAATATTAAGGTTAACACAATGAAAGGAGCGGGGACAAGTAATTGAGCCGCAGCCGCCATTGCACCAAGGTCGGCACCAATGTTGATCGTATTCGCAACAACAACCAACCCCACCACAGCATATAAAACTGTTTTACTATAGCATTCCTTAACAATAGTGGTTATGCCTTTACCGGTAACCAGGCCGATTCTGGCGCAAGCTTCCTGCACAGCGGTCATTAAAGGCAGCATATAAAGGGCCGTCCATAATTGCCCATATCCAAATTGAGCACCGGTTTGTGAGTACGTTGCAATACCCGACGGATCATCATCCGCCGCTCCGGTAACCAGTCCCGGCCCCAAAACACGCCAAAAACCTTTAATTCTAACTGCAATCTCTGTGCTTAATTTCATAGGATATTATCTGATTTAAGAATAGCTTGTTTATGGTTATAAATATAATATTATGTTACATTGATAAAGGTAGCCGGGGGTGGCAATTTTGAAATGTTTTTTTGGAAAACGTGCAATTTAAAGAATCAATAATTGCAGAAAAACTATTGTAAATTATAGGCTTACTAATTTTCGCATAACAATGAGCTGTAAATATTTTTAAACACATATTAAGTAAACGTTTTAATAAATAGGTTTTTTATGATTTTGAAAATCTCCTATTAAATAGAAATTTCCTCTTTTTGTTTGAAGTATTTTAGCTATTTATATAATATTATTAAACAAACACAGAAAAAAGTGGTTGATAAAATAGTATAGGTGCCTACTTAAAAGAATCATTTCGAAATTAAATTTCAAATTATTGTTCATACTTTTTAACTTGACCGCAAGTTACATTTGCCGATGAGTTCTGAAATGCCAAGCGCTTTACCCGAAAATATTTTTCAATTGATATTTGAAAAGTCACCCGGCTCATTATTGGTTAAAGCGGACCTGCCAAAGTTTACCATACTTGCGGCAAGCGATGCTTACTTAAAAGTTACTTCAACTACAAGGGAAAGTGTTTTAGGTAAGGGTTTCTCTGAGGTGTTCCCTGAAGATAACACGGTATTTAATGTTGAAACAAATGCCCGTAACATTTTTACCAAAGTGATTAAAACCAGGCTGAAAGTTGATGTGCCTAACTATCGCTTTGATGTTTATAACCCCGATAAAAAGATTTGCGAAATACATTACTGGTCATGTAGTAATACTCCCATATTAGATGATAATAACGAGGTTGCCTATATACTTAATACTGTTATTGATATAACGGAAGAGGTTAAGGCGAAAGAGGTTGCAATAGAAAGTGAAAGCCGTTTACGCCTGGCAGCAGAAGCAGCCGCTTTGGGTACCTGGGACCTGAATTTAAACGATCAAACATTTATCTGCTCGCCGCGTTTTGTGGAGATTTTTGGCCATCATCCTGAAACCGTTGTAAAACTGGCAGATATAAGCCAACAGGTTAATGCTGATGATTTACAAAATATTGTAATTAAAGCATACAATGAAGCATTGATCACCGGCAAATATCTGTATGAGGTTAGGGTATACTGGCCAGACGGATCATTGCATTGGATAAAAATACAGGGAATAGTTTTGTATGATGAAGAGAAAAAACCGATAACAATGCTGGGTACCATACTTGACATAACTGAAAGTAAACGCGATGAAATCAGAAAGAATGATTTTATAGCCATAGCAAGTCACGAGTTAAAAACACCGCTTACATCCATCAAGGCATATATCCAGTTACTGTCAAGGAAATTGAGTTCATTGGACGATAGTTTTATAAATAATGCTTTGTTAAAGACTAGTTACCAGATAAATAAAATGTCTGATCTCGTTTATCGTTTTCTTGATCTTTCAAAAATAGAAGCTGATAAGCTGCAGCTTAAAATTGAAAGTTTTGATATAAATAAACTGATTTACGATGTTATTGCCGAAGCCGATCTCGTTAATCCGGGCAACCGCATACTTTTTGCTCAGCAAGATGTTATTGTTGTACATGCTGATAAAGAAAAGATTGAGCAGGTAATCAGTAATTTATTAAACAATGCGATCAAATATTCTGACAAAGGAAGCATCATTAACGTGCAAAGCCAAAAAATTGATGGCAACGTACATGTCACCATTAATGATAAAGGCATAGGCATTAAACCTAAGGATCAGGAAAAACTATTTCAACGTTTTTACCGTGTGGAGAGCGAAAAAATGAAAAATATTTCAGGTTTTGGAATTGGTCTTTATCTGGCCAGTGAGATCATTCAAAGGCATAATGGCCAAATAGGAGTTGAAAGCAAAGAGGAGCAAGGCTCAACTTTTTATTTTAGTTTGCCGCTACCTGATTAAGAATTGCGAGTCCCTTTTAAGACTTACGAAGTTTTGAAACTTCGTAAGTCTGTTCATTTCTTTGTTCATTTTAGGTAAAGCTGGTTTCATCAGCGCTCGGCCCGTAGCTACCCGGTATAGGTATATTTAACAGGCGAAGGAATACGCCTAATTGTGCCCTGTGGTGTACCGTTTGGCAGAAAGACATACGAATCACTTCGGCTTTAGTGCGTACACTGTAAATTTGGTCCCCATTGCGTAAGGTCCAGTTTTTTAATAGGTCATCCTCAGTGGCTATGGCCAAATGTGCTTTTCCATCGGCAAGCGATTTTTCAAAAGCCTCCAACAATTCGCTGGTATTGTTAATGGATGTGGGCTCATAGGGATTGTCAGCAAAATCAAGCTCATCTGTAGTAAAGGTCATTGTAACCCAGGCTGGTAATTCGGCAATGTGGGTAGTCAGTCTCTTTATGGTCATGCTTTTTTCGTGTGGCTGACAGTCATATTTGTCATTGGGCACACGGCTAAGCATTTTGCGGGTGGTTTGGGCCTCCTCCTCCATCTCTTTTAATAACATTGGGATAATTTGCATAACGTTTATGTTTTAATTGTTATGCAAATAAAACAAGCGCTAATGACAGCCCTATGTCAGCAGGTTTTGGGAATTAAATAAAATTATAAGAATTTGGATCGATCCCTGTTTCTCTTTTTTACAAACTTATAAAGTAGGAGGTAAGTGATTTAAAATCATCAAACTTTACGTCATAATCGTCGGTATTGCCAAAGCCATAGCTAACAAACGCGAATGGAACGCCGGCTTTGCGGCTTTCTTCTCCATCACCGGCAGTATCGCCTATATACATGGGGGTTTTGAGCTGGTGCTTTTCCATCAGCAATTTAATGTTATGCTGTTTGGGCATAAAATTAATGCCGTATGCCAATTCATCTGTAATGTGTTCATCAATGCCGGCCCAGTCAATAAATAAGCGGATAATACCTTTTGCACAGTTACTTAAAATAAACAAGGGATATTTTTCTGCCAGCTGCTGAAGTCCTTCTTTTACGCCGTCGTATAAAATACCGCCATTTTGAGGCAGCAATGTCCTTCTTTTTTCGTTTACTATTGTATATATCTCTTGTCTTTTTTCATCATCAAAATCAGGCATTATTACGCTGATTACTTTTTTGCCTTCCCAGCCAACCATTTTTGCTAATTCATCACGCGTAATTGTTCTATCGATAGCCAATTCTCTAAATACCTGGTTCCACGATTCTGCGTAAGTATCCACGGCATCCCAAAGGGTTCCATCCATATCAAAAATCAGGCTGTCGGGTTTTTGCATTAGCCGGGGA